>CADEGZ010000052.1:0-3203 GCA_902827015.1 uncultured Pseudomonadota bacterium | reverse complement strand
TTACGTGAATCTTTTCGAAATCTTTCACGCGTTCGGGTAGAGATCGAGAACACACGCGCTAATCTTTTACAGGCAAGTGGAGCAAAGGTACTTTTAAATGGGGGATAATACCCAAAAGATCATTCGTTGTGAGTATGAATAAAAAAATCCCTCTAAAAAGAGGGATTAATTTTTAAGAGAAGTGTAGATAAAACGATAGAGGGGTCTCAATCGTTACGACGACCAGCGAGCATCATGAATAATTGCAATAAACTAATAAACAGGTTGTAGATTGAAACGTATAAGGAAATAGTGGCCATAATGTAATTTCGTTCGCCACCATTAACAATTTGGCTTGTTTCAAACAAAATCATGCCCGAAGCAATCAAAACGAAAAGTGCAGACACGCCAAGATAGAGCAATGGTATGTGAAAGAAAATCCCCGCGATACTTGCTATCATGCCAACTGTGGCTGCAACAAATAAAAAACCACCTAGGTAGCTGAAGTCTTTGCGAGTTGTTAAGGCATACCCTGAAAGGGCAAAAAAGATCAAACCAGTTAATCCTAGAGAAGCCATTACTAATTGCGTGCCGTTACTAAAGCCTTGAATAGCAAAATTTAGAATGGGCCCTAGGGTATATCCCATAAAACCTGTGAAGGCAAAAATAGAAACGATTCCCCAAACGCTATTTCGTAGCGCTTGAGTTAAAAACAGTAATCCAAAATAAATAGGCAGTGCCAGTAAACCAAATACGGGAGCATTGGTAATCATGCCTAACCATGCAGTAAATGCACTGAAGAGTAAGGTCATGGACAGCAACATATAAGTGTTACGAATTATAGAATTTGTTTGAATGAGTATCCCACTTTGGGTACGTGTTACAGTATTGGTCGTACGTTGCATAACCTGATCTCCTAAGAAATTCCATTAACTTTTCTGTAGTGTATCACAAATAGGCTTAGTGGTATAGTAGAACAGTATAAATATACAGAATCTACTTTATGAGGAGCCCTAACCCTCTAAGGTAATAGGGTTATTACTAATTACTAATTATAATCCCAAGTGGTATTTTCTACTCGTGTTTTAGTAACCAGTTGATTATAATGGGGTCCTGGAGAGGTGGCTGAGCGGTTGAAAGCGGCGGTCTTGAAAACCGTTGAGGGGTCTCCCCCCTCCCAGGGTTCGAATCCCTGTCTCTCCGCCAAACAGGCTTAAGGTATTTTCATTAAGGAAGGAGGGCACGTCAGTTGATCAATGTGCTAGTGGTAGATGATCACGATTTAGTACGTGCAGGTATTAGCCGATTGCTTTCAGATGTTCCAGGTATTCGAGTAATAGCAGAAGCAAATAGCGGGGAAGAAGCGGTTAAAATTGCACGAGAGAAGCATCCTCATGTGGTTTTAATGGATGTTAAAATGCCAGGAATTGGGGGGCTTGAAGCAACTCGTAAAATGTTGCGTAATGACCCAGATATTAAGATTATTGCTTTGACTATCTACGGAAGCGAGCCTTTCCCAACGAAATTACTGCAAGCGGGAGCCAGTGGCTATTTAACAAAAGGAGCATTGTTAGAAGAAATGGTTAATGCCATTCGAACAGTCTATTCCGGTAAACGATTTTTAGGTCCCGAAATAGCACAGCAACTGGCTCTTAAAACACTCTCAGACGCGGACAAATCCCCGTTTGACTTGTTATCTGAACGTGAATTACAAGTGATGATTATGATCACCAGCGGGCAAAGTGTACAGGCTATTTCGGAAAAGCTGTGCGTGAGCCCAAAGACAATCAATAGCTATCGGTATCGGATATATGAAAAACTCAACGTACAAAGTGATGTGGAACTAACATTACTTGCGATGAGACATGGTATTTTAGATACGGAGAGTTCCTGAATACATTAGATGAATTTTTAGCCAACTTAACGACTCGCCCCGGCGTTTATTCTATGTTAGATAAGTCAGGGGGTGTGTTATACGTTGGTAAAGCTAAGAACCTTAAAAAAAGAGTAACCAGCTACTTTAAACGACAGCTTGATACAAAAACTTTACAATTAGTTAAACAAATAAAATCCATTGAAATAACGATTACTCGGAATGAACGTGAAGCTTTATTATTAGAAAATAACTTAATTAAAGCGCAGAAACCCCGCTATAATGTCGTCTTCCGTGATGATAAGTCTTATCCATACCTCAAGCTTACTGTGCAAGATACGGTTCCAAGATTAACTTTGCATCGTGGTTCAAGACGCGATAAAAATAAGTATTATGGCCCTTACCCTAATGCACGGGAGGCACGAGAGTCTTTAACGCTTTTACAAAATATTTTTAGACTTCGTCAATGTGATCAAAGCTTTTTTAATAATAGGACTCGTCCTTGTCTTCAATATCAAATCAAACGTTGTTCAGCCCCTTGTGTAGGATATATTAATTTAGAAGCATATAAAAAGGATGTAGAATGTGCACGTTTATTTTTGGAGGGTAAAAACCAGGCGGTTATTGAACAGTTAATTAAAAAAATGGAAAAAGCAAGTTCGGACCTTGAGTTTGAACAAGCAGCAAGGATCCGTGATCAAATAAGTCTGTTAAGAGTAGCACAAGAGCATCAGATTATTGTAGGGGATACGCAGGATATCGATGTATTAGGGATTGCTCATCATGATGTTCAAACTTGTATTCATCTGTTAATGATTCGCGAAGGAAGAATATTGGGAAGTCGTCAATACTTTCCTAATAAAGACGCACTTATCTCTTTTGAAGAAAGTAACGAATCAGCGTTATTAGAGGCCTTTATTTTACAGCATTATATGATATCTGCTTCAGAGAGGCATATTATGCCAAAGTTGATTTTGTTACCTTTTACTTTAAAAAGGGAAAAAATCATTGCGAAGCTTCTTTACTCCCAAACAGGAAAATTAATCAATCTTATTAAAGCCACAAGGGGCGATCGGTTACGTTGGGTTAAGATGGCAACTTTGAGTGCAAACAGTGCTTTATTAAGTCGGGTAAAAGAGCCATTAAATTTAGTACCGCGATTCCAGGCCTTACAAGAATCGTTGAATTTAGAAACAATGCAAGAGCGTATCGAATGTTTTGATGTAAGTCATACTTTAGGGGAAGCTACGGTGGTTTCTTGTGTGGTATTTAATATGCAAGGTCCGGTTAAATCTTTGTACAGACGTTACAATGTTCGAGCTAATACCGGCGGAAACGATTATACTGCTTT
>CADEGZ010000051.1:12521-15189 GCA_902827015.1 uncultured Pseudomonadota bacterium | reverse complement strand
CACTTGACGGTGTTCACGTGCGCCGCCGTGTCACATACCATCAAAGTGCCGATTCGAAAGGTCCCCGTCCAGTCGCTCTCGCCAGATCCAGAGATTTTATACAAACCCTTGATCGCGGAACTCGCACCCAGCCGAAACATGCAAAGTATATCTTTAAATTATTAGTTACAAGCGGCCGAGCTTACCCAAGAGCCAGCAGTGGAAGAGCAATCTACCTTATTCGCAATTAATTTCCAAGCCCCATTTGCAGCAATCCCAAGTGCTAAATTATGGGCTAAAGTAGATCCGAAAAATCTACAGGCCCAACTTGTTGCCATGACCTTACTGATTGGGCATTCTATTGAAGAAGCGCTTCCCTTTCTAAAACAAGCGCTTAAAGTAGAACCTGCAGAGGCAAGCCAATACCTTGTCGAAATACAAGCCCGCCTTCGCGATGCAAGCGCTAACAATTTAAAAACGGCATTAACCTTGCTTGCTACACAAGAACCCAATAACCCTTACTTACATTTAGCTGCCGCAGAGAGTGCCGCTGAACAAGGAGACATTAAAAACGCTAACTATTGGGTTAACTCGACTTTAAAATTGATCCCTAACCTTACACGTGCTTTAGAATTAAAAACTCGCCTAATTCGTTATGAGACAAAATCTTATATACCAGCGATTAACTTTTTATCTACACAACTTGAAAAATTCAGAGATAACAAAGAACTGCGCTTTTTTTACGCGACAATGTTACTTGAAGATGATAAGATAGAAGAGGCAAAAAAAGAATTAACACAATTAACTGACGATAAACTTTTAAAAGGCCAAGCATTATTACTACTCGGGGAAATTTATTTCAAAGAAAACAATTTGAACAATGCTTCAGATACCTTACAAAAAGCTTTAATGTTTCCCGAATCTAAAGAGGCAGCTCAATACTTATTAGGAGAAATAGCAGAACGAGAAGGTAAAATACAAGCTGCTATTCAACAATATTCAATGATAGAGCCCGGTCCCTACCACATTGCAGCTGTTCTACGAGCGGTTTTCTTATTAAAAAAGAGCCGCGCCTATAAAGAAGCTATTTACCTTTTACATAACAGTACACCAACTTCAATAGATGAACAAAAACATCTTTTACTCACTGAAGTCGATCTCCTAAATACAAGCAAGCAATCAGAAGAGGCAATGCAATTAGCCGATGAAATTCTACCCAAATTGCCCAATGATACTGACGTTTTATTTATACACGCCGTTACTGCCGTAAAACTTAAAAATTGGGAAATGGCTGAAGACGATCTTAAAAAAATATTAAAACAAAACCCCAATAATGCCAGTGCTCTTAATAGCTTAGGGTACGTTCTATCTTTTAATAAAAATCGCTTACCAGAAGCTTTAAATTATTTAGCACAAGCCTTAGCGCTGGCGCCTAATAATCCTGCTTTTATGGATAGTATGGGGTGGGTTTATTATCGTACGGGCGATTTACATCTGGCACTTACCTATTTAAAAAAAGCTAACGGTTTAAGCGATGATGGAGAAATTGCCGCCCATTTAGGAGAAGTCTTATGGATGAGCAACCATAAAAACGAAGCTTTAATCGTTTGGAAAAAAGCTTTAGAGCAACATAATGATAGCGAAGAGTTATTAGATACCTTAAAACGCTTAAGTGTAGACATTAATAGCAACTAAACGGTCCTAAATATTATGTTTTTTCGCTAATTTAATACTATCTTGTAGAGTTTCACAAATTGCCAGTTTTTGAGTTTCTGGTTCAAGCCCTGCTCGATCTAATGCCTCTCTGGGTTGTTTTTGCACACTAGACAAAATGACAAAAATATTCTTATGCTGTAAAGATCCTAATGCAGACTTTAAGGCTACAATACCACTAATATCTATGGTAGGAACTTCACTCATTTGAAGAATAACTACTTTTAATCCGGCACTGTGTTCTCGTAAAGTACTCATGGCTTTCTCTGCTGCGCCAAAAAATAAAGGGCCTGAAATTTCATAAACCATCACACCCTCTGGGAGACGTCTTTGTTTATTGCCACTCGTCGCTTCTAAAAGCCATCGTCCTCCAGTAATATTGGCCATTTGTTTCATAAACAAGAGTGCCGCCAATACCATACCAACACCCACTGCAATTGTCATATCCAAAAGAACGGTTAAACCGAAACAAATTAATAGCACCACCACATCACTTCGAGTCCCCACACGAACAATCTGCAAGCAATGTTGTAAATCAAAGATGTTCCAAGCAGCAACTAACAACAAAGACGCCAGTGCTGCCATAGGTAAGTAAGAAAAAATAGGCGCAAAAGCTAGTATAACCAACAATATTGATATTCCATGAATGAGTGCGGATATCGGAGAACGCGCGCCCACTCGTGCATTAGCCACTGAACGAGAAAGTGCACTTGTTGCGGTAATTCCCCCAAAAAAAGGCAACACCAAATTACCAATACCATGGGCAATCAATTCCGCATTGGGATCATGCTTAGTTCCTGTCATGCCATCTAAAACAACTGCACATAATAACGCCTTAATTGAGCAAAGCATTGCAATTGCAAAAGCGGCGCCGAACAAACTTCGAATGCTTTCTATATCCAAAGTTTGTGAAAAAGATAAAAGGGAGGGAAGCGCTTGAGGAATACCACCATATCGTGATCCTATTGATTCAATA
>CADEGZ010000051.1:0-12511 GCA_902827015.1 uncultured Pseudomonadota bacterium | reverse complement strand
AACTACCCACAATCATTGCAATTAAATGTCCGGGAATTGGTAATTTAAAGCGCGGCCAAATTATCATGGTGATTAAGGTCATAACCCCAACCACAGTATCCCCCCACTTCCAAGTGGAAAACGCTTCACTCAACTCAATCAAACGATCTAGGAAATATTTAGGCTGTGTTAACAAATCGAGCCCAAAAAAATCTTTAATTTGCAAAGCACAAATAACAACTCCAGTTCCCGCAATAAATCCGGTTGTTACAGGATAGGGAATAAATTCAATGATTCTACCCAATTTTGCAATACCCATTACCAATAGCATTAAACCAGCCATCCAAGTAACAAGCATTAATCCACCAAACCCATATTGATAAACAACCGGATAAATTAAAACAGCCAGTTCGGCCACAGGCCCTGTAACACTTAAACGAGAACCACCCAACAATGCAATTAAGGGACCTGCAATAATTGCTCCATATAACCCATGCATGGGTTGAACGCCACAAGCAATTGCAACAGCCATTGTCATGGGCATAGCAATAATACAAATGGTTATTCCTGCAACTACATCGGCAAAGAAATCATGCAAATGGTAACCTTGTTGCCAAACCTCACGTAATGCAGTTGCTAAGGGAAAACGCGAAAAAACATTGGTTAATAAACTCATCTTTTTTATTATACAACTTTTATACCTTTTTAGATAAGATTGATATACTAAACTAACAATAACATGATATCTCAACGAGGCGTTTTTGAAATATTGTAGGCTTTATTTTACATTATTCTACTGTGCGATTTGTCTTGTTGCAGGATGTTCTACGACTATTCATCCACCAAAACACCTCACTACAATTCAAAACTTAAAAGTTAGAAAACAAAGCTTAAGCTCTTTTCAAAATTTTGAAGCCTTCGGGAAAATGGGTTTTAGTGATGGTAAAAAAGGTGGCAATGCCACGCTAGAGTGGGTGCAACATGCCTCAAATTTTCAAATTCATCTTTATGGTCCATTAGGTAGTGGATCCATCCAAATTATGGGACAACCAGGGCATGTTACTCTTCTTCAATCGAATGGTAAAAGCACAATTGCCAACAATCCTGAAGCGCTGGTACGCTCTGAGCTAGGGTTAGTGATCCCTGTTTCGGGGCTACAATACTGGTTACGTGGCATCCCAGCTCCTGGTACCCCTCCAAAACAGATCCAAATTGACAATCAGCAACGCATTTGGGAAATTAAGCAACAAGGGTGGACAATTTCTTATCAAGCTTATCAATCCATAGATGGCGTGGAATTTCCTCTTAAACTCGCTCTTAACAATGGGCCCATTCGGCTTAAATTTATCTTTCAACGTTGGCACCCAATACCTCCTCCCTAGGAGAAGGCGAAGGGCATATATATTGACACATTTCAAAGCTCCCCCTCATAATAAGCCCTCAGTTTGGGGCGTCGCCAAGCGGTAAGGCACAGGGTTTTGATCCCTGCATACCTAGGTTCGAATCCTAGCGCCCCAGCCAAGTTTTAAACTAACCAGCAAAAAAGTGTTATTTAAATTACTCAAATGTTATTATTAACAGGAAGTGCTAACCGAGCGCTTGCGCTTAACGTTGCCAGACATTTAAATCTTCCTTTAGCAAAGGTCTCTATTGGCCAATTTAGCGATGGTGAGAGTTGTGTTGAAATTTTAGAAAATGTTCGGGGACAAGATGTCTTTATTATCCAATCAACGTCCACTCCCCCCAATCATCACCTTATTGAATTGATCCTCATCGCTGACGCAATTCGTCGAGCTCAAGCCCGTCGTGTCATCGCTGTTATTCCTTATTTAAGCTATGCGCGTCAAGACAAATGTCTTTATCCTACTCAAACACCCATTGGTGCTAAAGTCATTGCAGATCTCCTAGCAACCTGCAAGTTTAATAGAATATTAACCATTGATCCGCACTCCGAACAATTACAAGGTTTTTTTTCTTTTCCCTTTGATAGCTTGTATAGTACCACACTTTTCTTAGAAGATATTCTTAAAAAAAACTATTCAAGACTTGTTATTATTTCTCCAGACATCGGGGGAGTTCGACGAGCCAGAACTTTTGCTCAACGACTAAATGCACAATTGGCTATTATTGATAAACAACGTTTTAAGCCTAACGAAATGCAAGCAATGAATATTATTGGTGATGTCGAAGGGTATGACTGTATTATTGTGGATGATATTATCGACACTGCAAATACGATTTGCAGTGCAGCTTCGGTTTTAAAAGAAAATGGCGCAAAAAAAGTGATTGCTTATGCAACACATCCTGTTTTATCAGGACAAGCAATTCATACCATTCAGTCTTCTTTATTAGATGAATTGGTTGTTACCGACACTATTCCACTGAATACGATTGCACAATCTTGTTCTAACATACAAATACTTAGTGTTGTTCCTTTGTTAGCCAAAGCAATTGAGGATATCTACAAAGAATCGTAAGACATCCCCTCTTTCTTCGATTTCTCCTTTTTTAACTGTTTATTTTACGTTAATTCGTTTTTACTTTTGTTAAACAACTCTTGTGTTTCTTGACTTATTATTTCAATGGACATTGAAATATCATAATAGGGTATAAACACAATATCCTAGTCTTTCTAGGTAAATATCTTATTTTAAACAGAAAAGATGCAGTGATATTCTATTTTTTATCAAGAATCAGACTTTTGGAGAGATAATAATGTTGCGCTACATACCCCCACCTCGTCGACCCTTAAACCTTCCACAAAATGTTATTAATAATCTTAATGCCGCGCTGGCAAATGCTGCGCAAATGAATAATATTACTGTTAATCATACGATTCCTACAGCTCCTCCTATTGTACCTCCACCACCAATAGCCCCGATTACAAATGTTGGCACACCTGTGGTTGGACAATCAAATAATGTGGGAAATAACGCCATAGCATCGCTTCAACAACAATTGCAACAAGTTTTGTTACTACAACAGCAAATACAACAAACAATACTCCATCCAGTTCAACAACCGCCGTTACAACAACCACAAACAGTCATCCATACAAGCCCAATACTAATACAATCTTCACCAAATACCGTTTCTTTAACACCAAGCGCTGATTTAAGCTCTCAAAGCAGACGAGCACGCGGGTTTTAAGAACCATCAGGAGAATATTATGAAAAAACTACTATTATCAGCTCTTTTAAGCAGTATGATTACGACAGCGCAATGCGATGAACACTCTATAAATCACTACATTGGAGTCGATGTCAAACTACGCTATATGCCATTCACTAAAAATTTTGGATCTCATGTATTTAGACAAAATTATCCAGAAGGAAACTTTTTCTTCGGACTTAAATTTAACGACTACATTGGTATAGAAGTTGGTTATTCCAGCACAACTCAACATAAAAAAAATGGCTTAATCATTGGACCAAGTACCCTTTTAGGACTTCCTTTATTCGCGGGAGAAACTGAAATATTTACCACCAGTGTTCAAACGAATAATGTAAATGCCAGCATCATGGGCTTTATACCGCTTTCCAATAACTTGCAATTATTAGGAGGCATTGGTATTAGTCGTATGCACCTTAAATTGAGTTATCAGCCTATAGGTAATGAAAATGGGCAACTATCCCCTAATGAAGTTCAAATGAGAACCCGTGATTTTTCGAAAAACAAATACATCGCACAAACTAAAGTCGGTATACAATATATGCTAACAGACAATATTAGTATTAGAGCATTAATAGGATGGGAAAACACCCAAAAATTCAAGCTGCTTTCTCCCAAACAACCTTCTGCTTTAAAAACCAGCTTAAAAAACAGCTCTACTTACAGCGTGGGTTTAGTTTGGCATTTTTAATACTATATCTATTCTAAAGAGGTATTACTAGACATCTTGGAAACGGGGGTAACGAAAATATAATTAAAAAAATTGCAAAGACAATTAAAATTGTGCTAGGAACCGTAAATCGTTTTCAAAAAATAAACGTAAATCGGGTACGCCGTATTTTAACATGGTTAAACGCTCTACCCCCATCCCAAAGGCAAAACCCGTATATTTTTCACTATCAATGGCGCAATTTTCCAATACCTTGGGATGTATCATGCCACAGCCTAATACTTCCAACCAACCTGTTTCACTACAAATTCTACACCCTACTCCTTTACAAATAACACATTGAATATCTACTTCTGCAGATGGCTCTGTAAAAGGGAAATAAGAAGGTCTAAAACGGGTTTTTAGTTCTTCTTCAAAAAAAGCTTGTAGAAAATTTTCTAAAATACCTTTTAAATGACCAAAATGTATCTTGAGATCCACCACCATTCCTTCGACTTGGTGAAACATAGGAGTATGAGTTACATCCGAATCGCAACGATAAACTCGCCCAGGTGCAATCATACGAAAAGGTGGCTCTTTACCCCTTGTCGCACGGATCTGAACTGGTGAAGTATGGGTTCTTAATAATCGGCCATCGGGAAAATAAAAAGTATCGTGCATGGCTCTGGCAGGGTGATAAGAAGGGATATTTAATGCCTCAAAATTATGAAAATCATCTTCAATTTCTGGGCCTCGCTCTAGACTAAAACCCAAACGCAAAAACCACTCCTCAATTCTAGACAAGCTCTTACTAATGGGGTGGAACTTGCCTCTTTCCATGCCACGACCTGGCAAAGTAACATCCAATTGCTCTTTTTGTAGATTGACTTCACAAAGCTGTTTTTCTAAAGTTTCTTTGCGCTCCTGAAGAAAAGCTGAAACCTTTTCTTTAGCCTCATTAAAAGCTTGCCCTGCCTTAGGCCTTTCTTCTATAGGAAGCGAACCAAGCTCCTTTAACAGCTGAGTAAGATGTCCTTTTTTACCTAAAAACTCAACGCGAATTGCTTCTAAGGATTTTAAATCGTTCGATGCAGTAATCGCTGCCTTTGCTTTTGCCAAAAGGACTGCCACATCCTGCATTTATTTTATACTGCTAAGGCCATTTTGGCTTTGTCGGCAATTAACGCAAATGCTTGTTTATCAAACACCGCAAGATCTGCCAAAATTTTACGATCAACTTCAATAGAAGCCTTTTTCAAACCTGCCATAAGACGGCTATAAGACAAGCCATTCAAGCGTGCAGCAGCATTAATGCGAACAACCCATAATCGGCGAAATTCTCGCTTACGTTGCTTACGATCACGATAAGCATATTGTGCAGCTTTTATAACCTCTTGCTTAGCAATTCGGTAAACACTCCTGCGAGCGCTGTAGTATCCTTTTACTTGTACTAATACCTTTTTATGTCGGGCCTTAGCCGTTACACCACGTTTAACTCGTGCCATGATTATTCCCCCTAACCATTTGGTAACATTTGCTGTATTGCAGCCACATCACTGGCATGAACATTTTTCATATGCCGTAACTGACGCATGCGCCTGCTGCTTTTCTTCGTTAAAATATGGTTACGGTGAGACTGACGATGCTTATAGCCCCCACTACCGGTTTTTTTGAAGCGCTTAGCCGCTCCTCGATTGGTTTTCAACTTTGGCATTTCTCTATACTCCGCGATTCATAAATTAACACTATCCCCTTCGCATGCAAAGAGTACACTATTTCTTCTTGGGGGATACAATCATCACTAACTGTCGACCTTCAGCGTTTTTCGGGAAAAAATCAACCTTCCCATGCTCATTTAAATCATCCCTGATCCGCTCTAAAAGACGAATACCCAGTTCTTGATGCGTAATTTCACGGCCCCTAAAAAAGACCGTGACCTTAACTTTGTCACCCTCTTCTAAGAAACCACGAAGGTTGCGTAGTTTTACCTCGTAGTCTGCTTTATCGGTACTTGGACGAAACTTAACTTCTTTAACCTTAATTTGTTTTTGTTTCTTCTTTGCAAGCGCTTTTTGCTTACTTTCTTGAAACAAAAACTTACCATAATCCATAATTCGAACGACAGGAGGATCCGCATTTGGTGAAATTTCAACTAAATCGAGTCCCACCTCTTCGGCAGCACGCTTGGCCTCCTTAAGAAGCACAACGCCTACTTGACTACCGTCGTCTGCTATCAATCGCACTTTAGGAGCACGGATCTGTGCATTAATGCGATTACGCGTTTCTTTTCCAGTAGCACTAATAACTTACCCTCCAGCCCACTTTCTTAATCTTCATTATGCAAATCATTTTAAGAAAACACCACAAGTTTTCCCACTCAGATATCTACCACATGATTGATAATATCGGAAGAAAGCCTATTTAAAAATTCTTTAACAGTCATTGACCCTAAATCTATTCCATTTCGTGTTCGTACGGCAACTAAATTATGAGTAACTTCACGTTCCCCCACAATTAATAAATACGGAACACGCTGAATAGTGTGTTCGCGAATTTTAAACCCAATCTTTTCATTTCTCAAGTCTTCTTGTACTCGAATGCCTTCTTGTTGCAAAGATTTAGTCACTTCAGCTACAAAAGTGGCATGTGCATCTGTAATATTCATAATCACCACTTGGATAGGAGCCAACCAAACAGGAAATGTTCCACCTGTTTCTTCAATCAGTATCCCTATGAACCTCTCAAGCGAACCTAAAATAGCTCGATGTAACATAACAGGCACACGGCGAGAACCATCCTCCGCGATATAATGAGCACCTAAACGTTCTGGTGTGGAAAAATCAACCTGCATGGTGCCACACTGCCAAACACGCCCTAAACTGTCCTTACAAGAATATTCAATTTTAGGACCATAAAATGCACCTTCACCAGGCGCTAATTCCCATTGCAAACCGCTTTCTTTTAAAGCAACTTCTAATGCCTGTTCTGCCTTATCCCAAATATTGTCTGAACCCACCCGCAACACTGGCCGTGTTGAAAGTTTAATAATTAAATCTTTAAATCCAAAATCTTCATATACCTTAAACAACAATCGGTTAAACGCCGCCACTTCAGCCTGGATTTGGGCTTCCGTACAAAAAATATGCGCATCATCTTGAACAAAATTTCGAACTCGCATTAGCCCATGTAAAGCACCAGATGGCTCATTACGATGACAAGAACCAAATTCCGCTAACCGCAAGGGTAAATCTCGATAACTTTTTAACCCCTGATTAAAAATTTGCACATGGCAAGGACAATTCATCGGTTTAATTGCATAATCTTGGCTCTCAGCTCGTAAAGTAAACATGTGCTCACGGAACTTTTCCCAATGCCCTGAGCGTTCCCATAAAACTCTATCAACAATTTGAGGGGTACGAACTTCTTGATACCCATGGGCATTAATAGTCTTTCGAATATATTGTTCTATTGCTTGATAAACTGCCCAACCTTTAGGATGCCAAAACACCATACCAGGTGCTTCTTCTTGAATATGAAATAGATCAAATTTTTTCGCTAATTTCCGATGATCACGCTTTTCTGCCTCTTCTAGTCGATGCAAATAATCCTCTAAGTCCTTTTTATGGTTCCAAGCCGTACCATAGATCCGTTGTAACATCTCATTTTTGGCATCTCCCCGCCAATAAGCTCCCGCCACCTTCATTAATTTAAAAACTTTAATTTTACCGGTACTGGGTACATGCGGCCCACGACACAAATCTACAAAGTCCCCTTGTTGATAAAATGAAAGCGGCTCTGATCCAGGAATATCATTGATAATTTTAACTTTATAAGATTCGCCTTTCGCTTGAAATAAAGCGATTGCTTCTTCACGTTCCAATATCTTACGTGTTACCTTAAGATCAAGCGATGCCAATTCAGCCATTTTCTTTTCAATCGCACTTAGATCTTCTTCAGTAAAGGCCCTTTTATAAGCAAAATCATAGTAAAATCCATCTTCAATGACCGGCCCAATGGTTACTTCTGCTTCTGGAAATAATGCTTTAACTGCTTGGGCAAGCAAATGTGCACAAGAATGGCGAATAACTTCTAGACCTTCAGGATCCCGTTCAGTAACAATGGCAAGAGAGGCGTTTTGATTAATAACATAAGAAGTATCAACCAATTGTCCATTTACTTTTCCTGCTAAAGCCGCCTTGGCTAAACCTGGACCAATTGAAACAGTCACTTCTTCCACAGAAGGCGGCTTCTCAAATGGCAATATCTTACCATCGGGTAATTTTATCAATAACATTTCATTCATCTCTTGATGGTAGGCGCGAGTGGGATCGAACCACCGACCACCACCATGTCAAGGTGATGCTCTACCACTGAGCTACGCGCCTAAAATTACATTATGTATGATTACGAAAGTTGGAAGAATACCACGTGATTTAGTGTTATTGCAAACACTTGCTTTTTTAGTTTACCAACTTAATGTTGGTTTGGCTACTTAGGTATTTTAACAAAAAGTTTTAAATGTCTTCTGTCCTCATTCTTTCTTTTGAAATTAAATATTCTTCAAGCGCCTGAAATTTTTCGGGCTTATAATCTGCTGTATTTCTAATTTCGAGACTTCAATCTCAGGCTCGACAGCTGCTCTAAGTATAATACTTGCCATATTCAAATCAATATTAGAAAGTTCATATTCAACAATATTATCATCTCTTCTTTTAAGAGTTCCTATTTCAACTTCATCTTGTACAAATTTTAATCCTTGCTTTTCCAGCGGAAATCCTATAACTTTCAAATTAATTTGTTTACTTGGGTTTTCTTTTTCACCCATATTATGTTCAAGCACCAACGCTTCAATTCTTTTTTGAACCTCAGCCAAAGGTAAATTATTGTAATCAATCACATGGCTTTGGTTAGGTTTTTTTGCTCGCAGTTTCGGCGGTCTCTCTTGTTCCCCTGAAAAAAACAGATGTGGCCAAACTTGTTCTGGCTCCAATTGGCGTGTTGAATTTCTTCTTATATTTTCTCTTTCTTCACTGATAGCGCTTGTCAGTAAATGTTTTTGTCTGCCCTGCAACCGATCACCTATAGCCGCCACATGCTTAAGCGCTTTATCCATATAACGATACCGACGCCTATTTAAAGGCCGTTGGTATTTTTGATAAATTTTCTTATGCAATGTCGCTTGAGCTTTTTCATTAACCACAAATTCTCTAAGGTGAGATGGCACATTTGCTTTGTCTAACTGTAATCCAGTTGCGCCAGGTGCATTAATTCCTGTAATATTCCTACTATTGGATAAAATGGCTACTTCTTTAAATCGACTCCAAGTATTATCTAAAAAACGATCATAATGGTTTCTATCTACCATAACTTTATGCAAAGGGGGATCGCTAAATTCACCCATACTAGACGACAGCATTATATTATAAAGAATCTGTTTTGTGCCTGTTCTATCTTCTCCACTTTTACAATTATTATGAGGTATAAATCCTAATGACTTTGATAGCTCATCTGAAATAACAGCTGGTATAAAATTATGCCGTGGATCTTTTTCAAAAATACCTTTAGTTGGATAAGGATCATAAGTGTATTCTATGTATCGATAATATAAAGACATACTTCTATAAAGCGCTCTTTCACGTGTCGAAGTTTCAGGGTTTTTTTGTATAAACTCATGTAAAGCTTCTAGGTTATCAGCAAATCTTTTCTTCACATTATTCCATTTCCCCTGACCAGCTAAATTCATATTTCCATCTCGCATGGCGTTTAAAGTCTCTTTAAAACAAGAAAACTTATCACCACCTTCTCTTAAAATTTCATCATACTTAGCCAAAGCAGCACTAGAAAAATCTGCTCTTGCTTTTCTGATAATTCTATCTTCAGTTCCTGTAAAATCTAAGCCTCGACCACTGTTCGTTCCAAAATTTTGATATATGATTTTAGGTTGAATAGTACTCTTTTTTAATATACGAATTATTTCTTTTCTTTGTATTTCACGCATTCCAGATTTAATTAATACTTTATTAATATAATCAATATTTTCCCGGTTTAATTTAAGATCGTGAATGGCACGATATGCATTCTCTGTTTCAACAACTTGACGAGTATCCCGATCTTTACTACGCTCATAAAAATACCCCCCAAGCAATCCCAGAGTTCCTGTTAGCAATCCCAACACTATCCCTTTAGCATTAATACCAAATTTAAAATCAGCCGCTGGCGAAAGAAGAGAGGTAACAGCCACATTAACACCCATAACAGCTTGAATTTTGGAAGCTGTTAACATGGTTGGATTATCTTTATTGTCAATAACATATTTAGTCAGCTTTGCCAAAGCAAGATCTCTCACGTAATTTTCTGCCATTTTTTTTGCTTTTTCTCTTCTTTTTTCGCCATTTTTTTCTTTAATAGGAGGAACAGAAGCCGAACGATATTGCAGAGTTTCTTCAACTACTTTAAAAGATCCAGCATCTCTCTTAAAAATTGCATTTTCAACCCTATAAGTATTTGGGATTTTTGCTCCCTCCCCTTTCCTTAACGGGCTAGGTACGTCAGTTAATGGCGTACACCACTCGCATTGTAGAGAATCAAAACTACCGTTACTACTTTTATTTGCGAAAACAGCGACTAAGACCTCTCGTTTTTGCGTATTAGATACCCATTCCGCCTCTAAATTGATTGTTTTTTTCCATTTTTTATAACCACCTACCTCAAAAAAATTTTTCTTCTCCATTTCTTCAATCGTTTTATTAACTTTTTCAAATTCTTTTTGCACAATCGCATCGGCAACTGCACGCTCTTTTTTATTTGTCAAATCTAAAGGTCTTGAATTGGGAGGTGGAGTTACAAATATATTTTCTAGATAATTACCAGGCAATTTTAATCGCTTTTTATATTGTTCAATCTCCTCTAATTGAGAAGCCGTTAAATCCTTTTTTCTATAACGACCAATAAAGTTTTCTGCCATTTTTACCAGTTGTTGGCAACGCACAATATGTTCGTCACTATTTCTAAGCAGTTCTACGGCCTCGTTTTTAAATTTAATTCTAATATTCCTTCCTTCGAGACTAAAATCACGATGATCCTTAGAAGTCACACCAGAAGTTTTTATTACAAATTCATAACATTTTTCTTTCTCATTCCATTCATAACGACCACCATCTTCTACTGTTAAACCATTATACTCTAAAAAATTATTTAATCTCTCAGTTATTAAGCGCGTGATATCACCATAACCTTCGGGATAATTTTGTTCTTCAAAGGCAAATAAAGGTGGAAAATTATATTGGATCTCTGGAAGATTCTTATCTCTTAACATAGAAGAGCCTTTACTAAAAGTTGCACGAGCTTAAGTTAAGTATAATATAAGTTTGCTATTCAAAATGGGTAGGCTCTTCAAAAAATCCGCAAATATACACTGATTTTATAAAAATTCTTAGATCCGTCGTAATATCCAAAAACCCAATCCACTAAAAACAATAATCGGTAATAAAACTGCTAAAATGGGTGGAAATTGATAAACAATTGCTAAGGGCACAAAAAGGCTATTAACAGTGTGAAATAAAAACGCTACAAAAATGCCAACCAATACCTTAGAGCCAATACTCACGGAACGCAATGGTCCAAATACAAACGGAACCGCCAAAAATACCATCATCAAAATAACCACAGGTTGAAAAACTTTAGACCAAAAGGCCAATTCATAATTTTCCGCATTTAGTTCGTTTTTTAAACGATGGTGAATGGTACGCCACAAGGTCAATAGCGATAACCGCTCAGGATGCTTCACCATTGCTGTTTGTAAAATTTCAGGTTCTAATAAATGTGGCACAAATTGGGTTTCTTCTTGAAAAACACGTGTCCCTTGAGATAAAAATTCAGTCCCCTTAACTTGTTTTAATCTCCAGTGCCCTTTTTCTGGTAATGCACTTTTCGCAAATATAGCTCTTTTTAACTTTCGATTATTATCAAACTGATAACGCGTAATCCCTTGTAATTCTCCATCTGCACGAACGGTTTGTATATGAATAAATTCTTCCCCCTGTCGTACCCATACACCAAAAGCCGTCTCGATAGTTTGCCCACCGCTTAAAGCAAAAGTTCGTTTGGTTTGTGCCAAACGTTCGGTGATAGGCGCAATCCCTTCTCCCAATAACACAACAAAAATTAACAAAATAAGCGCAGCCTTTAAAACTGCCCACGTAATTCTAAGTACTGAAATTCCCGCTGTGCGCATTACAACCAATTCACTATGATTGGCAAGCATCCCTAAACCGATAAGGGAGCCAATTAATGCAGACCATGGAAACATTGTATACAAGCGCGTTGGAATGCTTAACCCTAAAAATGTTAATGCAACCGACAAACCGTATTGTCCTTTACCAACAACCTTTAATTCATGCACTAAATGAAAAAAGAGATCAAACCCAAGTAAAGCAAATGCAACCATTAAGATCGTTAAAACGATTTGTTTTCCAATGTAATGATCTAAAATTTTCATGCTTAGCCTAAAATTCAAGTGCGAAGGGTATCGCTTCGCCTCCCTTTTAACCAACCAAATTCTTTAACCGCAAATCCTAGCCCTATTAATACGAATAATCCATGGATCCACCATACCCCTATAAAACTTGGGATCACTGAAGCAGCTACCCAGCGCTTACAAACGGTAAACAAATTATAATAAACAAAATAAACAACAATTACCGGAAAAAAATT
>CADEGZ010000050.1 GCA_902827015.1 uncultured Pseudomonadota bacterium | reverse complement strand
TCAGTATCGCTTAATATTCTTCCTACTCTATAGGGTTTTTCTTGATTATTTTGATTCTGTAACACCCCTGCCACAATTTGCTGTTTTTCCTCAAGACTCCACTCTTTGAACTTCAACAAGTCATCTAGTTCAGTACACACTTGAACTAAGTCAGATTTATTGTCAGACAAGCAACCGGCAAAACACAACCATCTTGCCGCTTCACCAATATTCCTAGGTAACAGATTTCCTCGTTTATAAAGTTTCCCTAAGAATAAGGCAACTGGCGGCTCTTTTTCTGCACGCTTGTGGAGTGCTGTTTGAAGTCTTTCTATCCAAGGGTTGATTGTTTCTTTGACACCTTCTTCAAGGAAATGACCTTCCTGATATATCTTTGCTAAAGCCGCTAATGCTCCCAAATGTTCTGTTTCTGCAAGTTTACGATACCATTGGACAGCCTCAGCATAATTCACCATAAGCGACAAACTTTCTGTTTTTCCATAGTAAGCGCCTGCCAATAAAGAGATTGCGCTAAGATTGCCCTGCTCTGCTGCTTCAAAGATATCTTCATAAGCCTTCCTTTCTAGCACTTTAATTTTATCAATATATATACTTTGTTCTTGAGGCTCTAATGAGTATTCTGAACAACATCTACTACCAATGGGAGATTGATTGGCATCACTCCCATGACTGATCTGTTCTTCGATATCTCTAAGACCATTGTCCTGCGATTTTTTCTTTCGATTAGGCTCTTCCTTCTTTAGCAACGATAGTGCTTTTGATTTTAAAGATTGTTTAGGTTGTTTTACAAGCTTTTCAACCCATTCCATTGCTGCTGTAACATCTCTAGTTCCTAACTTTCCATTTAGATAAAGTTCTATCAAGGAAAGCATTGCTTCCTCATCTCCTTGTTCAGCACTTAAACGTAACCATACTGCTGCTTTTTGATAATCCTTAAATCCTAGTGTTTTATCTAAATAAATCTCTGCAAGATGAGACATTGCTTCTATATTGCCCTTTAAAGCACGTTCGGTCCATAGTTCAATTGCTTTATGGATCCAATGAATCCCTTCCATAGGATCTTTGTTGCCTAAACGTCCCTCCCAGTAAAGTCTGCCTAAATAATAGATAGATCCAATGTCTCCTGTTTGTGCAGCTTGTATAAAAATGTGCTCTGCTTTTTCTAAATCAACCTTCCCTAAAGATCCTTTTAGAAACAAGTGCCCTAAGTCATGCATCGCCTCTACATTACCTTGTTGAGCCGCCTTCTCATATAACTCTTTTAACTGCCAAAACCAATATTGAGAAAGAGAGGGATCAGGTTCACAGCCTTCTCCATCTCTATAACATTTGGCTAATACTCGCATCGCTTCAGCATGATTTCCTCCCCTTCTTTGAGCTACCTTTTTGATCATATCAAATCCTCTCTTTGGATTTTCACCCAAGAGGCCCTTGATTTGTTTCAGTCCTATATCTATAGCAAGCTCACCGCTCGTTCTTGCAATCAATTGAGAAGCTTCTTCTAAAATAGCGTCAAAATTCTCTACACTGACTTCTCCTTTTAAAACCAAGTTATTTAAAGAATCCAATGAAGCTGGACTTCCTAATTTTGCCGCTTTTGTATAAATTTCTATTGCTTTAGGAAGATTTTTTTCTCCAAACCATCCCTCTTGATACATCTGTGCTATTTGCCACATTGCTCGCGTACTTCCTTTGCCAGCAGATCGTTCTAAAAAATGTTTTGCTTTTTCTAACCTATCTATCTTTTGTTGTTCTTCTACTTTGTTAGATCCCTTTATTTTTAAGTACTGCTCTAAATAACGTTGTCCTAAAATGGCTAAAGCATATTTATTATTCCGTTCGGCTGCTTTTTCCATCCATTCTAAAGCCATATTTGGATCAACAGTTCCTAAATCTCCCCTTTCATACATTTGCGATAATAAACACATGGCATGACTGTTCCTTTTATTTGCCGCCTTAAGAAGCCAGTGATAGGCCTTGTGAACTTCTCTGTTTCCTAACTTACCACTCAAGTAAAGCTCGGCTAATTCGCACATTGCATGATCATTGTTCTTAAAACTGGCTTCTTTTATTAAACTTTGCTCTTGATCTTTAGAAGCGCGTAAGAGATCAAAACGAGAATTACGTTTATTTTCTACCACGGTTATTACTTTTCCGTCTTTTGCCATTACCATTTGAGTGGCTTCATCAATATAAGTAACACTTTCTTTTTGCTCTAATTTTTCACCACTTTGCCAGACACCCTGAATAGCAGTATCAGAGATCCCTCTTTGCTGCAATCGAGTTAATGCATGAGAGGTAAAAGTTGAAGAGTCCTTAGAAGAAAATAAAATAGGAGATCTTGAATTTAATACGTTACCTACTATAGGTTGTTTTGAACCAGTCACACTCTTTACTTGGCAATCGATATCTTTTGTTGCTTCTCGACGTTGATGAGGTGGAACATATTTATTAGTAGAACCAACTTGAAAATCACCTTTTTTCATTTCAATTTCCTCCACAATTATCTGCTTTCAGTGGTTATTCCTCACCAACTTTAGCCTAATTTTATTCCGCACCTGCGTTAATATACATTATTTTTGTAAGAACATTCTATAATTTAATTTCATAAGCTTTAATGAGAATATTCCCTGATTGGATCTGCTGAAAGGGATCTTTAATTTTAATGATATTTGGATTTTCTGTACCCAAATTAAAAACACGAAATATTCTATAAAGTTCTCGTGCCGTTTGCATTGTTGCCCATTCATGAGCAGTGATTTTAAAAATACCTTTTTGGGCAGAGTGGCTTGATTTTACTTCAACATAACGAACAATCCCATTTTTGTTAATCATAAAATCACTTCCACAACTGCTGTCATTACTTGAAGCTGGGTTTTTATTAACCCAAATTAACTCTAACCTTAATGGCTCTAAAGAAGCCGTTTTTTTATTGAAGTAAGAACCTGAAAGAATAAACCCCTGTACAGTTTCTTGAAACTGGCAATCAGGATATTTAGCTTTATAATGCAATTCTAGCTTTTGATAAACAATTTTTTCTCCTAAACGACCAATATTCAGACCATCTATCTTTTCAAAACTCATTTTTTGCAACCCAGAAGGTTGTTCTTCGATACTATCTCGCAAGTCAATGTAAAAGAGTGCTTCTGTGTCTTTAAAGCTCAATTCTGGACATGCCGCATTATTTTGCAGCGCTTGTGAATGATTTACAACAGGACTACTGAAGTTAGGTTTCTCCTCAAATTTTGCCTTTTCAAATCTCACTAAGGCCACATTGATCTTGGAAAATTCAAGTTGTCTATCTAAAGATGGTCGAAATTGTTCTTTTGCTTTCACCAACCGTTCAGATAAAGTAGAAGAGGCTTCAGAAGTAATACCATTGTCAGTAAATTGCAATAAATCCTCCTGTACAATTGCTCGTTCAGTTAAAGGGCTTTGTATACTTGAAGAATTTTCTATTGAAGTCCCTTTAAGTTTAGCATCAGCAATTTTTGGCAACTGAGAAAAATCTAATTGTTGTCCTTGGATAAATTCTTGTAAATCTTCTAGGCTTTCTAAATATAAGTATGTTTCTAATGCTCGAACCGCATCGGGAGTTAGTTTGAAATAAAAACTAATCATCCTACAAAAATGGCTTTTGGTTAAAGGATGATCATATTTTCTTTGAAAATAAAGTCTATTCTCTTGTAAATACGCTGAAATAGGATAAATATGATCTGCTGCCTGTAAACTAAGCGCATTGCTGGAAATCAATATTAACGCTTTAAACGATTCCAATAATTCTCCAAGAACTTCTTTAGGTTCACTGTTATCGTCGTGCGCTTTCATTAGCGCCATTATAGGAAGTTTCTCCAAAACTTTTTCTCTAACAATGGCTGCATATTCAGGATTTTCCTCTTTTGTTAAAATGTGAATTAACTCGAAACCAACACTAGGAATAGCAAATAATTGCGCAATTTGCTTCATTGTTTCTCGTTGGATCCCAGGTAACTCTTTTAGCCATTGCGGATATCTAGGCGTTTCAATAAATGGATGATTAAAATATTGTAATTGTTTAATTGGTTGTAACGTATTGTTTTGGCTTAGTAATTGTCCTTGCCAACTTTTCAGTTGGTCGATCTCGGCTTCACTTTTAGTTAATTCTAATAAATATTTTAAAATATTGGCATATTGCCTCAAAACTTTAATTCCTCTTTGATTTGCATCTTCTAAAATCTTCAATCCATCTGCAACCGTCAATTTTGTTTTAAATCCAAAAAAGTCAAAGAATGCAATTGAAACATCTATTAATGGAATGTTGGCAACCGGAAAAACATCTGTAACTATTGAATACAATGCCGGCATAAATATTTGGCGTACAAAGTAAATATCTTGATGATGAGAAGGTACTTTTACAAATTGACTGACACAAAATTGTAAATAAGTTGTTTTAATATCATATCGGTATTTATTAGTGTTATAGCAACAACCTTGAGTGTATTTTGCTATGCTAGGCCAACTCTCCATTAACATTTTCCAAAAAATCGAAGAAAACTGTGGCAAGGAAGCATATTGAATAAAATCGACGTCAACAAAATTTTCAATATCATGAAAGGTAGAAGGGTTACACCCTTGTAGCCTAATATGTTCCAAATATTCTTTCATAAAAGGTTTTTCAGCGAGTGCTTTTGCTACATTCATACGGGCATAATGATGAACTGCCATGTCCTCTTTTACGCCTAATTTTTTGAAAAAGACTTTCCATTGCTCGGCTTCACTTGTCAACTGTAAATATTCCATCGAAACAAAAACATCAACATCAATCAAAATTTCCTCTAAAGGAAGAACAGGATGATAATTGTTAGACAAATAGCATTGATAAGGTGGTTTTAAACATCCTTCTTTTGTTTTAACAGGAAGCTTTTTTAAATACTCCCAATCTTCTTCTTTTAATTCTTTATGTTGCATCGCTGATAAGACTAAATGCGTAATCGGAATAACTGTCTCAATTGAAATTTTATTTGCTAAAATATCTTGTTTAACAAAATGTCTAATAAATTCCACTCTGGTTGCTTGACGGACACCTATTTTTCGTAGAACTTCGGTAAATTCTAACAATTTAGGGTGGATGAGTTGTAATTTCTCCATGCCAGGTATTTCAAATAAAGCCTTTGTGGGTAAATATAAAGTACAGGGAGCGCATAATTCATTTTGGTTTGATAGCAGAAATTTTCCCTCATTTAAGATGCTTTGCAATCTATAATCCAGAACATGGGACTCCAGATATTTACTTAAAAAATTTAAGATATAGTGTTGGGTTTTAAGATCATTATTTTCTTTGCAGAATTTTGGTAAATCGTTCAATACATCTGCAATGCGAATAAATTTTTTAATTTTATTGTTAAACAATTCCATAAATTTATGGATCCCCGCTTGGTTATTTAAAATCAAACCTCCCTCATTAAAATCAAAATCATTAAAGTTCTGATAAAATCCAGTATCGTCTATAACGACTTCAGGGATTTTCAACAGCCGTTCTGGAATACGCAGAGACGGAATAAACGCAATTTCTTTAATGGCTTTTTCAAATCCTCTTAAATAAGCTTGTTCAAGTTCCACGCTTAAATTAAGTAGCGTTTGGCTTGGCAGTAAAGTAAACAGTTGGTTTTGATAAAGAGGATCTTGGGCAAGTACCGCTAAAAACTTCAATTGTGCATAACCTATTAGACTCAGTAAAAATCCATTCCAGGGATTATCCATCAGTCTGGTTCGCTCTGTATTCAACAGAAAATCGCCATTGATAACATAAGCAAATCCACAATTAACTTGAGTTGGTAAATAACTAAAAAGTGGATTATTCATGCTTAAAAAAAGTTTATCTTCCTGATTAGTTTGGACAGCAAAGGTTATTTGGGTTTGTGTAACCGCTTTTAAACGTTGTGGACACTCAGAATCTTGTAGTGTCTGTAAAAACCGATGTGTAGACTCAGGGATTTTAAATAAAAACTCTTTTATTCTCCACCCACCCCAAAAGGTCCTATTAATAAAAAATTTTTTGTAATATTGGTTCGGTTGTTCAATATACATTTCTGTTTTTTCAGTATTTTCTATTAACTCAAGATAACGTATATTTTTTAAAAATAACAACAGCCTTTGATTTTTTTTAATAAACAGTATCTCTTCTTCAATATTAACTTCTGGACGAATTTGTAATATAAAAGTAACCCGATCTTTTTTAATGAAAGCGTTTAGTTCAGGTAAAATATCACCATTATTCGGAATAGGGATAATTGGCCAAGGGTAAGCACTACGCGCTTCCTTTAGAGGCAAAAAATAACCTTGATCAAAACGAAAATTATAATCTCCTGAAATAACGTGTACACAATCCGCCACACTAAAAACTGCTTTAAATCCAATACCTTTATAGCCAATCTTTCTAGGATCTAGAGATTTTTCTTGAAAATACTGTTGCCCATTATCACAAATTTTTTCAACGTCTTGCTCAGAAAAATGTGCCCCCGAGTGACTAAAAATCAAGTAATAACGTCCGCTCTCGGGCATTTTCTTTAAAACAAAGCTAACTTCAAGCATTTCTTCACCAATAGCCGAATCGTCGGCATTTTGAAGTAGTTCAAAAATAAATTTATGTTCTCCCTTAAAGGCAGTTAAAATATGCGTTTCTAAAGTTTGTGCTAAAGTTGAAGAATTCTCATCGTTTTTTGCTCTTTTATTATAAAGTGTCTGGATATGAATCAGCGATTTTTTTAACACAGCGACTCCTTTCTTAGGCTAGCAAATTTATTCTTCTTAGCTCTTTCAAGTTTTCCAATCAAAACAGCATACCAATAAACCTCCATTGTGACAACGATAGGTACCCTTGAAGGTGTATGTTTTGCTTCTGGATTTAAGCTATTAAGCTATTAAGCTATTAAGCTATTAAGCTATTTTTTCAGTTAACTTGCCAATAGAATAGTACCGGATCCCTTCGGCTATTACTGCTTGTGGGGAATACAAATTTCTTAAATCAATTAAAGTAGGCTCAATAGCTGTGTTGCGTAAAATGCTTTTAACCTTCTTTAAATCAAGATGACGAAACTCGTCCCATTCCGTCATAATAATAACAACATCTGATTCAGTTAATGTATCATATACATCCTGTCCCCAATACACATTTAAATTAAAAGCCACTTTTTTAACAACAGGATCGTATAAGTTCAACAGAGCTCCTTGAGATAGTAATTCAGATATTAGGTAAAGCGCCGGGCTTTCTCGTATATCATCCGTGTTCGCCTTAAAAGCTATTCCTAGAATAGCTAATCGTTTGTTGGCCACTGAGCCACAACAAGCATCAACAATCTTTTCTATAATTCTTTTTTTGTGCTTTATATTTGATGCTAAAACAGCTTCAATAATTGTGATGGGTACATTTACCATCTTAGCCATATGTGTTAAAGTTAATGCATCTTTGTTAAGGCAAGAACCGCCAAATCCTGGCCCAGGTTGTAAATAGTCTCTACCAATACGATGATCAAGACTGATGCCCCTTAAAACATCGTTAAGATCTGTGTTAAGTTTTTCACACAGAGACGAAATTTCATTCACAAAAGCAACTTTCATTGCTAAAAAACTATTTGCAATGTATTTTATTAATTCAGCACTCTCCAAAGTTGTTCGAACAATAGGGATCTTCTTATTAATAAAATAGCGATATAGATTAGACATTATCTCATCTGCCCGTGTTGTTTCTACTCCTAGAATAATGCGGTCAGGTGTCATAAAATCTTGAATACCGGAGCCCGCCCTCAAAAATTCTGGATTAGAAACCATATCAAATTGGGCATGATGGTTTAAGTTCAAAATAATCTTTGATAATTTGACGCAAGTTCCTACAGGAACAGTAGATTTAACCACAATAACTTTATAACATTTTAATAAAGGCGCTATTTCTTTGGTTACAGCCTCGACTTCACTGGTATCCGCCGCAGTATCATCTTTAATGGGCGTACCAACAGCAATAAATATCACGTCACTTTTCAGAACGGCTTCAGATAAAACACCGCTAAACCGGAGGTGCTCTTTAACAAGGTTATCTTGCAATAATGGAGCCAAATCAGGTTCATAAATAGCAGGATGACCATCTTGGAGCTTTTTAATTTTGTTTTGATCTTTATCTACACAAATTACCTTAAATCCCAATTCTGCGAAACATACGCTTGATACTAAACCTACATAGCCGGCACCAATGATTGCAATACTAGGTTTGTTATCCATAAAACTTAACTCCTTCATTAAATTATATTGAATTTAATTTAAAACTTTGATTCAATACAAGATGTCAGCTATTCACAAGGAGTTATTGGTGATCAAAAGTAAAATTTTAATTACAGGCGTTAAGGGATTAATTGGAACCGCACTAAAAGATCAATTGCTTAAGCTTAATTTTGAAGTGAAAGGCTTAGACAATGCTTACCCGGCACATCATCCTGACTATGGCGATATTCAAGATCAACAATTGCTAAAAAAATTTGCCGCTTCATGTGTGGGGATCGTTCATTTGGCAGGGGTTTCTCGTGTGATTACTGGAGAAAAAAATCCACCTCTTTGTTGGAACAGTAATGTGGAAGGAACTCAAAAGATACTTGATATCGCCAAAAACTTAACGACTAAACCCTGGGTTATCTATGCCAGCAGCCGTGAAGTTTATGGCCAACCCGATCAACTCCCTGTTAAAGAAGATGCTCCTTTGTTACCTCTAAATGTTTACGCACGTTCAAAAGCCGCTGCTGAAGAATTGGTATTAAATTATAGAAAACAAGGCTTACAAACGGCAATTATTCGTTTTTCAAATGTCTATGGTTCTACGGGTGATCACTCTGATCGAGTCATTCCAGCTTTTTGTAAAGCCGCAGCTATTGGTGGGACTATCCGCATAGAAGGTGGCGAAAATATTTTTGATTTTACTCATATTGACGACGTCATCGCTGGAATTATAAAAGTTATCAACAAATTGCAAAGCAGGTGTTTTGATTTACCTGCTTTGCATTTAGTAAGCGGCCATGGTACTAGTTTATTGCAGGCTGCTCAAATAGCAAAAAGTTTTAGCAAAAAATTGGTTAAATTTTTATATGCGCCTTCTAGGATTTTTGATGTCAATTCGTTTTATGGAGATCCTACCCTTACTGGTCAGCTATTGGATTGGAGGGTAAAAATCAGTATCGAAGAAGGTATAGCACAACTGGTTAGAGATTTTAGAACTGAAGCAGCTCACGATCATTCATTTAATTCGTTGATGGTATGAAAATATTAAAAGTCATACATGGATATCCGCCTCTTTATAATGCAGGCTCTGAGGTTTATAGCCAGCTGCTTTGCCATGGTTTAGCAAAACGTCATGAAGTACATGTGTTTACCCGGGAAGAAAATCCTTTTGCTAGAGATTTCACCCTAAGATTTTCACAAGATACACTACAGCCTACAATCGGCTTACACATTATTAACATTCCACTTGAAAAATTTCGATATCGTTATCAACATCAGAAAGTAGATGAAGTTTTTAAAGATCTGTTGAGTCAAATAAATCCCGACATTGTCCATATTGGACACTTAAATCATTTGTCCACTTCACTAATAACCGAGATAGCCAAAAGAAATATCCCTACTATTTATACTTTGCATGATTATTGGTTAATGTGCCCGCGTGGCCAATTTATTCAACGAAATTCACCAGACAGTGGGCTGTGGGCACTTTGCGACGGTCAAGAAAATCAAAAATGTGCAAAACGCTGTTATGCTGGCTACTTCTCAGGAGCGGCCAATGAGATTTCGATAGATATTGACTATTGGACAGACTGGGTAAAGCGACGAATGGAGCATATTCGGGATCTTACTCAATATATTAACTGTTTTATTGCACCATCACGTTATCTTTATAACCGTTATATTCAAGAGTTTAATTTACCTGAAAGCAAAATAATTTACTTAGATTACGGCTTTGATTTACAACGTCTAAAAGATCGTAAACGTGCGCCGAATGAACCGTTTACATTTGGTTATATTGGAACGCATATTCCCGCAAAAGGCATTCAAGATTTAATTGTTGCTTTTGGCCTTCTAAAAGGGGAACAAAAGCTTCGCATTTGGGGAAGACCTAGATCTCAGAACACCGATGCATTACATGCCGTTGCGTCGACCTTACCTTTAGAAAAACAACAGCGTATTGAATGGGTTTCTGAATACCGCAATGAACATATTGTTAGTAACGTTTTTAATCATGTGGATTGTATCGTTGTACCATCTATTTGGGTAGAAAATTCGCCTTTGGTTATCCATGAAGCTTTGCAAATGAGAATACCGATTATTACCGCGAATGCTGGCGGTATGGCAGAATATGTGGGTCATGAAAAAAATGGTTTGTTGTTTGAACATCGCAATATCCCTGAATTAGCTCGACAAATGCAACGACTTGCAGCAGATCCTGAATTAGCTCAGCAATTAGGAAATCGAGGATACTTGCAATCTAAGGACGGGAATATCCCAAATATGCCTTCACATATTTCAGAGATAGAACATATTTACCAAAGATTACTACATTAATCTAGGAATAGTTAGAATTTGTACTGGAGGAAATGATATGGAAACTCGGCCGGGGCCTTGGCGCATTACCTTTGATACCAATCCAGATGATTGTAATTTGAGTTGCATTATGTGTGAAGATCATTCTCCATATAGCACAACCCGCCAAGATAGGATCGCTAACCGCATTCCTAAACGGCGTATGGACATTGATTTAATTAAGCGGATATTATCCGAAACCAAAGGAAGCTCTTTGCGTGAAATCGTTCCTTCTACTATGGGTGAGCCTTTAGTTTATAAACATTTTGAAGAAATCCTTAAGCTATGCCAACAACATCATATACGATTAAATCTGACCACCAATGGTACCTTTCCGCGTAAAGGAGTGGATGCTTGGGCAAGATTAATTATTCCCGTTGCTTCTGATGTTAAAATTTCTTGGAACGGTGCCAGCAAAACAACCCAAGAAAGCATTATGCTGGGAACCCAATGGGAAAAAGTGTTGAATAACGTTCAAAGATTTATTGCTATTCGAGATGAGCTATTTCAGCTAAATAATCATTACTGTCAGGTAACATTACAACTTACTTTCTTAGAAACCAATGTTCATGAACTTGCAGATATTGTTCAATTAGGAATTCGACTGGGAGTGGATCGTATTAAAGGACATCATCTATGGGCACACTTTGATGAAATCAAACACTTGTCCATGCGTAGAAACTCGGATTCTATTGCGCGTTGGAATCAAGCAGTGATTCAAGCTGAAGCCATCGCCAGTACACAACGGCTACCCAATGGTAAATTGATTAAGTTAGAAAACATCTATTTATTAGAGGATAATGCTGTTCAAGATTTAATTCCAGGAGGAGAATGTCCATTCCTAGGCAAAGAAGCATGGATTGCCACCGATGGCCGCTTTAGCCCTTGTTGTGCCCCGGATAAAGAGCGGCGTAAGCTAGGAGATTTCGGCAGCTTAGCTAATAAAACACTGGTTGAAATTTGGAATAGCCCTGAATATCAAGCACTTTGTAAAAATTATATGCAGCATGAAGTTTGTAAAGGTTGTAATATGCGAAAAGCACCCATAAACCCGTGTAAAACAGCCCCCAAAAGCTTATCATTGGAAATATTATGAATAAAGTTTTTTGGCAAGATATTAGGGTATCCCCTTGTGAAACCTTTCACTTATGGGATGAGGAGCCATTATATACGCAACGTTATAATCATGTGATGAAATATCATGCACCTGGCTTAGCGCCTGTTAGGACAAATACTGTTGCTTTTCATATCAATATTCAAGGTTTACCGGCTTATTCAAACCGATTTATTGAAACATTTGGTTTTTATGATGGTTTGGCGGCAGTTAAAAATGACGAAGGTTGCTTTCATATTACCCCTCAAGGAGAAGCGTGTTATTCAAATCGTTATGATTGGTGTGGAAATTTTCAAGAAGGTTTTTGCGCAGTTAAAGACAAAATGGGCTTTTATTTTCATATTAATTGCGAAGGGAAAAAAGCTTATCCGCAGCAATACCTTTATGTAGGTGATTTTAAGGAAAATAAAGCGGTTGTTTGTAATGAATTGGGCTTACACAGCCACATTGATTATCAAGGTGTTCTTATCCATGAAAAATGGTTTTTAGATTTAGATGTTTTTCATAAAGGGTTCGCCAGAGCTAAAGATAATTCTGGTTGGTTTCATATTGATAAATATGGCAATCCTCTTTATAAAGAACGTTATGTGGCTATTGAGCCGTTTTATAATGGCGCTGCACGCGTAGAAAGACTAGACGGTATGTTAATAACCATTAATCATCAAAGCAAAAAAATTGCTGAGTTGCGTCCAGCATTACAAAAACCGTGGCAACAGGTATCAGCAGATATGGTCGGCTTTTGGCGCACTGAAACCATAGCAACCGCTGTTCATTTGCAATTGTTCGATTTTTTTCCAGGCAGTACTTTAGATATTGCTTTGAAGTTAAAATTATCGGTTAACGCTTTAGATCGGTTATTAAGAGCGCTTTGGGAACTCGATTTAATTCATTTTCAAAATGATCATTGGCAATTAACCGAGAAAGGCAAGTTGTTTGCACCTCAACAACAATCGTTTCTAGCAGCGGCAGCTATCATGTGGTCGGATGTGAATGCAGAAAGCTGGAAGCGCTTGCCAGAATATATTCGTACTGATTCTAATCAATCTCATCGGTTATTTAAGGCCACTGCACCGGATGCTAAATTATCCCTTTATCACCGAGCAATTGATGGATATACGCTAGAGGACTTTTCTTCATTAAATATCCCTGTCGATTGGCACGTTCATCAAAAAATTATCGGTGTGGGCCGAACGGCTAAAATGTGGCTAGAAAATCTTTTGAAAAACAACTTACATCAAAATGCTGTTTTATTAGGTGAAGAATATGTCTTAAAATATATTGATATAAACCCCGCTATTGCTCCTCGTTATCGTTTAAAAGTCCACAATATTCTTCAACCTTGGCCTGAAATAGCGGATGCTATTTTTTTACCAAAAGTTTTACACTATTGGTCAGATGTAGAAGTTTTAAAAATTCTAACAAATGCCCGTCAAGCATTATCTCGCAGTGGAAAAATATATTTATTTGAAATGTTGTTAAATAGAAACCATCCGAATGGAAGCTTATTAGATTTGAATATGTTAGCTGAAAGTGGAGGACGACTGCGATTTTTTGCTGATTGGGAAAATCTATTGGTAGGATCTGGTCTAAAATTGCGGGAAAATTTTACCCTTATGCCATGGTTAAGTTTATTAATTATAGAGCCTTAGATTTGAGAACTTTTACATGAAAACAGCCAAGAAATATTTTCAAGAACACGGTTTTCTAGTGTTAAACAACGTTTATCCAAAAGAGCAAATTAAAAGTATTTCTCAAAAGGTAATAATAGATATTCAAAAATGTGCAGATGAATTAAATTGCCCTATAGAAGACTATTTAGCAGGTGTTAGCCGTTGGCTAAATCCTTCTCCAGTTACGGAAAGCATTGATGAATTTGTACAAACTTCTTTAAAACAAATTGCAGGTAATTTTATAAAAGAAGATGTTAAACTCTCTAAATTTAATATCATCAGTAAGTCAGCATATGCGAGTGGTCCTGTGCCTTGCCATCAAGATATTGCTTACTCAAAAGAAGCTCCTTACGAGTTTTCAATATGGTTACCCCTAGATGATGTGTCCTTAAAAGAAGGCGTATTAGAATTATTGCCAAATAGCCATTTAGGTAAAATTGAGCCTGCTATTGACTTTTGGCAGCCTGATTTTATTGATACTATGTATCTATCATCTTATTGGCAGCAGAATTTTGTATCCTTGCCAGTACAAGTAGGAGATGCCATTGTGTTTGATTCTCGCATTTGGCATCGTAGTGCCGCAAATACTTCTGGACGCAATCGCTTTTCGCTTGTGACACGTTGGAGTCGGGTTGATTACATTCCTACTTGCAAAATCCCTGATAAAATTCCTGCTAATTTTGGAATGTGGACTTGTGGTGCATTAACAGAGTCAATATTAAAGCAAGGATTACGACATTGTTTCCAGTTAAATATTACCACAGATTTAGAAAATTATATTCAACTATGGCAAGAAAAATTAGCCGAAGAAAAACAGCTTCCTTTTTTTATTGAAATGGGCCAAACCCAAAAAGCATTAAGGAGCTTGTGGATTTTACATAAATCCGCTCAGATGCATAACGGAGGAGATGCACAAGGAATTGTTTACCCAAATGTATGGCGCCATTTTTTAAACCCTCTATCCGCATGGTTAAGTAAATCGTAAGTTTACTCTAAAAAAATGGCTTATGAAGGAACAGTTTGATATAAAAAGCTTTTTAGGGTACAAGAAATTGAATTGTTTAAAGTTTTTGGTATATTCTAGAGTGTTTATATTTTATAAGGATCTTAAAAAATGATTGATCTTAGAAGTGATACTGTCACTAAACCTTGTGAAAAAATGCGGGCTTATATGTTACAGGCTTCAGTAGGTGACGATTCTTATCGAGAAGATGAAAGCGTTAATTATTTACAAAACTATTGTAAAGATCTCTTTCAAGTCGAAGATGCACTGTTTGTAACTAGTGGAATGATGGCTAATCGTTTAGCTTTCATGTCACAAACCAACCCAGGGGATGAAGTTATTACTGAATATTCTTATCATGTCAACTTTTTTGACAGTGCACCTATGTCAGCCATTGCTGGGGTTGTCATGAATCCTCGCCACAGCCTAGACGGTATTTTGCGACCTAGTGATATTGAACAAGCGTTGTATTCAAAACAAAGATATAATTATTTTGCACAACCTAAATTAATCAGCATTGAAAATACTATTAACGGTTGGGCTGGAAAAATATTTCCTTTTGAAACGCTACAATCTTTACATATACTGGCCAAAGAAAAAAAATTATCTCTTCATTTAGATGGTGCAAGGTTATTTAATGCACATATTGCAAAGGGGATCGGTTTACACGAGTATGCTCAATATGCTGACACTGTGTCAGTCTGTTTTTCAAAGGGATTGGGTGCTCCTTATGGCTCTATATTGATGGGTACAAGAGAAACCATTGATAAAGCAAGACGATATCGTATTTGGTTAGGTGGTGGGGTTCACCAAACTGGAATACAAGCTGCCGCAGCTTGTTACGCACTTAAAAATAATCTCCATCGTTTAAAACAAGATCATCAATTAGCGCAATATTTTGCTAAATTTCTGCTTGAAATTCCCGAGATCAGCCTTAATGCAAATACTGTTGAAACCAATATGGTACAATTTAGGTTACAATCTATTCAAAATTCCGACGATTTCCTAGACCGATGTACAAAACAAGGTTTATTGTTGTTTCCATGGATCCCTGGGATCATTCGTCACATCGTTACCCATAAGTACCTCTAATAAATTTCTCATTTACTTCGAAAGCCAT
>CADEGZ010000049.1:9265-15509 GCA_902827015.1 uncultured Pseudomonadota bacterium | reverse complement strand
GGCATGGTTTCAGAGCCATGGCTCGAACATTACTCGATGAAATTTTAGGATTTCGGCCTGATATTATTGAACATCAATTGGCTCATGCTGTGAAAGATCCTTTAGGCCGAGCTTATAACCGTACTTCACATTTGCAAATTCGACGAGAAATGATGCAGAAATGGGCGGATTATTTAGATGAATTGGTAAAAGGTGATTAATGAATAACTTTGAAATATAGGGATATATTATGAGTGAATTAGAAGTAGATCTAACAGAAAGTGAAATGCGAGCGCATAAATTTAATGACATTATGTCACGCTCACCTGTCGATTTTGCCTATTGGAGTAAAGTACCATATTGGTCGCATGATGAAGCGGTTGCATTATTGCTTGGTAGAAATCCGGAAATTATAAGTTGGAATAATATAGAGCGGGATGATCTAGGATGGACTATACCTGCTTCTCTCATATTGGATTATATGAAACTTAGAAATTTAGTCTTGCGAGCATCCGAAATGAATGAAATTGGTATTCGTAATACACCAGTTGTTTTTCTTGAATGGGCAGAAGGTAAAGGTATCGAGATTCCGGAGGTTTTACAGCAAGAAGTAGCAGCAAGAAAAAACACTATTATAAACAGTGTGGCTAAGACAGAAATAGAAAACCTTTTAAAAATAAAAGATGAAGAAATAGCCAAGCTTCAAAAACGAATAGAAGAATTGGAAGCTTTGGCTTGGGAAGGTTTCGATGAGAATTTAAGCACATATTCCAGAGAGCTTGCTATCGCTGTTAAAGCGCATGGAGTAATAAGTAAAAATTGGCAGAAGGGTAGCAGCATAAAAAGGCAGATTTCTATGTGGTTGCAGGAAAACTATCCCAAGCTTTCAAATGAGGAAAAGGAGCGTATAGCAAAAATGTGTAATTGGCAGAAAAGTGGCGGTGCTCCTTCTACTCCATGAGATTTTTGTGATTTTGATAATGAAGTTATTGTCTGGTGAGCTTGCATAACCTGCCCACCCCTTCATAAGAGTTTGTTTAATTTTTAGTAATATTAAAAAAACTTACCCACCCCTTTAGTGCTTGATATGGTAGAGGTTTTTGTCAACTTCCCCACCCGTTTTTTTAGGGCCTATCCATCCCATCCAGTCTATTTTTTTATGAATCACTGATTTTAAATAAAAATATGTTTAATAAATTCCCAAGTGGGGCAAGGAAATTCATATGACAAGCACAATTCTAAGGCTCTCAGCAGTAAAAAACCGAACAGGGCTTTCTCGTTCAACCATTTATTTACGTATTGCTCAAGGTATTTTCCCAAAACAGGTTTCATTAGGTGGCAGAACTGTCGGTTGGGTTGAGAGCGAGATCGAAGAGTGGTTATCTAATCAAATTCAACACAGTCGAAGAAATGCAGAAGTAGGAGATTTAAAATGACCCATCATTCAAATAGAATCCTTACAATTAAAAGTGGAGTCGAGCTGATTTGTACAGCAGATTTAGAACCAGAATCCATCCGTTGGATTTGGAACAATTGGTTGGCTGCTGGAAAATTTCATATTCTCGCTGGAGCGCCAGGAACAGGTAAAACCACTATTGGGTTAAATATAGCGGCAACTATAACTCGGGGTGGTCAGTGGCCAGATGGAACGAAAAGCGAGTCAGGCAATGTTTTGATATGGTCTGGAGAAGATGATCCACAGGATACTTTATTACCACGGCTGTTGGCTCATGGCGCTGATCGACAACGCGCTTATTTTATCAGTGATGTTTTTGAGCATAACAAACCCAGAGCCTTTGATCCTTCGCGAGATATTCCTAAGTTGTACGAGAAAGCTTCTCAAATAAATGGTGTCCGATTAATCGTTGTTGATCCGATTGTGAATGTTGTTTCTGGTGATTCACATAAGAATGGTGAAGTTAGGCGAGCTTTGCAACCTTTAGTTGAACTGGGTGAAAAATTGAAGGCGGTGGTAGTAGGCATATCGCATTTTACCAAAGGAACTATGGGACACGATCCTCTAGAACGAGTAACTGGATCGATTGCTTTTGGCGCATTAGCAAGAATCGTATTAGCTACTGTGAAAATAACTGATCCAAATGGAAATTTCAAACGTTTATTGGTAAGAGCAAAATCTAATTATGGTCCTGATGGAGGCGGCTATCATTACCAAATCGAACCAATAGAGCTTGCAAACTACCCAGATGTATTTTCATCTCAGGTGATCTGGGGAGATCCTGTTGAGGGGAGTGCGAGAGAGCTGCTCAGTACCCCAAGTGAGCAGGGTACTCCAGATGAACGCTCTACTCTTGCAGAGGCCGTGGAATTTCTTAAAGCATTGCTTGCAATTGGGCCTGTTACTAAAAAAGAGGTTGATGAAAAAGCTAAGGACGCAGGTTTTAAAGATATCACCTTGCGTAGAGCTAAAACTTTTTTGGGAGTAGAGGCTGTGCACGATGGATATGGCAAGGGGAGTGTTTGGAAATGGTATTTACCGCCAAAGCTGCTCAAAGATCCCAAAGATGCTCATCTAAAAAGGGTGAATACCTTTGAAAGCAAAGAGCAACTTTCGTGGAGTTTAACTCAGATCCATCCTCCTATTATTGAGGGTTGTAAGCTTTTAGACATATTATATCACGCCGATCTAGTGGTTGATTACGAAGCCTTAAAGGATCCAAAAGTATTAAGCTTATTTGCACAATCTCTTAAAAAGTCTGGCAAGATAATATCTGTTGATGGGTAATTTTTATCCCAAACTGTTAATTAGTTTTTTGCTTTATCCTTTATTATGGGCTTCATTGATTAGGGGTTGACCATTTACTTCACTTTAAAACTGATTTATTGAAAGATTAAGCAATGAACGTTCTAAAAATAACAGTATTGGTATTGATTTTTCAGATCCATCCCCTTTTCAAGTGGGTAAATTTTCAGCTTAAAACCACTTGATTTGATACGCTTCTTTAGCATTGGGCTAATCATAAAGATTTATATGCCCAAATATTTACTTAATATTGAAGAACTCCTGGTAGTCACCTATATAATTCTTAATCAAAAAGAAAAGATAGTAGTTGTTCAGCTATATGGCTAGGGTTTTACATTGGTCAAAATTTCATTGTGATAATCTAGCTCTAAATAAGAGGCAGTTATGGAGGGATCTACAAATTCTAGGTATGGAACAACACCTAATAAAGGGGCGGGTATATACTGCTTTAAAGTTTTAATAGTATCGGTTAAGTATGGTATTTTGGGTTGAATGGTATTAGCAATCCAGCCTGCAATTTTGATTTGTTTCTTCTCCATACTTTCTATTGTCAATAAAGTGTGATTAATGCATCCTATACGCATACCAATGACCAATATTACTGGATAACCGAAAGCGACTACCAAATCGGCAGTAGTTTCATGAAAATTTAAGGGAACTAACCAGCCACCAACACCTTCTATAATTAAAAAATCTGCGGATTTATTTAGGGTGTCTCTACAAACTTCAACAATACTATTCACGGTTAATTCCTGCCTCTCGTTCTGTGCAGCAATATGTGGTGCAATCGGTTCATAAAATGCAATTGGATTAACCTGTTTGTATAATAATTTTTCTGTCATATGTTTTTTTAATAAACAAGCATCGGTGTTACGCAAGCCTTTTATTGTTGCCAAGCATCCAGTGGCGATTGGTTTAAGTGCTAAAGTTTTAAATCCTTTTTGTTTGAGTAAAATTAATAAGGCAGAAGCAATTAGTGTTTTGCCAACGCCCGTATCTGTTCCTGTAATAAAATATCCTTTAATATTTTTTTTATTCATTGAGGCCTTTTAGTAGCTAAAATTAAATAAATTTCATACGTTGCTGGCAGGAGCCTCTGTGGATTTCTAAACTTTTCGTAAACTTCAATAACTTTTTGTAGTTTCTTCTTTGTCGTAAGCCCTTTATACCGGTTTTCTTGCATATTATTGGCGCCCAATGTTTTCAATTCTTTCATTAAATCTATTGCTTGATAATAATAACGAAAACAATATTTAACTTCTATTGATATGTAGGATGGTTGATGTTCACCTATTGATTGAGTTAATAATTCGCTAGATATAAAAGAGTGCACATGAAGATGATTATCTATTTTTTGCCAACAATAACGTAGTTCTTTTAAAGTTTCTGGCCCAAGTGTGGAAAATATTAAAACACCATTTGGTTTTAGAGTTCTCCAGATTTCCAGAAAAGAAATTTTATGATTGGAACTCCATTGAAGCATGAGATTACTGAAAATCAAGTCATAGAAGTGATTTTTTAAAGGCAGTTTCTCTACATCTGCACATAACCACCTTATGTTGTCTTTTGAATAATTTAACTGGCCGTAGTTTAACATACCAAAAGCGATATCAACAGCAGTTATCATTGATTTTGGAAATTTTAATGCCAGTTGCTGAGTTAATTGCCCAGTTCCAGCTCCTAAGTCCAAGATAGCTTTAGGGGCTATTTGTAATTTTTTTAATTTTTCAAATAAATATTCTGCTACTGTACGTTGCAGAATAGCTACTCTGTCATAATTGGTTGCTGCCTGACTAAATGAATTAGCGATCTGCTGCTTATTATATTGTTGTAGCATGAATATCTCGTAAAAATCCATCTAATTTTTTGTAAAATAGTGTGGCATTTGATAAAAATGGTATATGACCTGAACCTGGTATAATATTTATTTGTAATTTTGGCATATAATTCTGTATTTTTTTTATAACATCTATTGGTATTAAAACATCAAGCTCACCTAATATAAGTAAACTTGGACATTTAATATTTATCAATTCAAGGCGCAAATCCATATTAAACAATAATTTTAGACTTTGCTTCAAAGTGGCAAGAGAACTTTGTTGTTTTGTAAGGAATATTTTTTTTAAATACAAATTCTTTTTATTCAAGCTTTTATCCTGGTAACATTGTAAAACAAGGAATTGCTTAAGTGTATGATTGAAATTATTCTCTAATGAGTACATAAATTGCTCAAAAGCACCTTGTTTGATTCCAGGCCAATGAAGATCTTGTAAGAAACGAGGTGTATAAGCTATTAAAATCAACCCTTCTAGGCGTGAAGGGTACTTTATTGCTATCCAAGTTGCAACTAGCCCACCTAAAGACCAGCCAATCCAAGTGGCACGTTTAGGAGCTATATTAAGTATTTCTTGAGCAATATTTTCTAAAGAATAATCTTGATTGAATATAGAACTTTTCCCATGGCCTGGTAAGTCAACCAAAGTTAAACGATATTGTTTCTTTAGTTGAGGCAATAATACTTGCCAAATATCTATATGCCATCCCCATCCATGAAGCAGTACGACTTCAGGTCCATGTCCTATAGTTTTGTAATGAATTGAATTGGACACTAATGTATTTCATTCCATATTTTTGAGAGCGTTTCTAATAAAAAATCCACATCATGTTTGGTATGATGAACAGTTAAATTAATGCGTAAACGTGCCGTATTATGAGGTACAGTTGGGGGCCTAATACATCCGACCAAAATACCTTTTTGTTTTAACCATTGAGCTACTTCTAAAGTTTTCTTAGTATCTCCTACAATAATGGTTTGGATAGGAGTTATAGATGGTGATATAGGTAAATTCAAGTCCTGTGAGCCTTGGTGGAAACCTTTAATAAGAAGTCTTAAATGTTCACGACGCCAGTTTTCTTCTTGAATTAAACGTAAACTTGTATAAGTAGCAGAAGCTATGGCGGGAGGTAAAGCTGTTGTATAAATATAGCCTCGTGCAAATTGAATTAATGTCTCTATTAAGAGGCCGTTACCTGCAACAAATGCGCCCATTGTTCCAAAAGATTTACCAAAAGTGCCAATTAAAATAGAAACATTTTTTACAGGAAGTTGATAATATTTTATACTCCCACGACCACCTTCTCCCAAAACGCCTAAACCATGGGCATCATCTATAATTAGTTTGCATTGATATTTTTTTACCAAGTTGAAGAGTTGAGGCAACGGCGCTATCTCTCCATCCATGCTAAATACTCCCTCGCTGACAATCCATTTGTTTTGAGCATTTATTCGCATGATATTTTTCTCTAAAGCTGAAATATCGTTACGCCTGTAACGTTTAAATTGTGCTTTGCTGTAACGACTGCCATCAATAACAGAAGCATGGTTTAAACGATCCCCAAAAATGCAATCTTTATCATTGAGTAAAGTGGTTAAAACAGCAAAATTAGCCATAAAGCCGGTAGAAAAAACAAGTGCACGCTCAAGTCCTATAAATTCAGCAAGTT
>CADEGZ010000049.1:0-9255 GCA_902827015.1 uncultured Pseudomonadota bacterium | reverse complement strand
TTTATATGCTCTGTTGAAAAGACGGAATAACTGAAAGAGGAATAGCCAAATGCAAATAATCGTAATTCACAAACGAGATAAACCTATTATTTTTGGAATTCCACTCAGCACCTAATCTCTCGATAATTGGGTTGCTTGAACGATATAAACCTAATTGTTGTTGTCGATAAAGTCTGTCTACGAATGGTTGCATAAATTCTGCCATATTTTAATTTAAAGCTTGAATTCCTAACCTCTTAAATAAATTCTGATCGAATTCTAATTTTGGGTTTTTTGCGGTTAATAATACCTCACCGTAAAAAATTGAATTAACTCCTGCAAAAAAACAAAGCGTTTGTAATTCATCGCCCATGGTTTCCCGGCCTGCAGCAAGCCTTATTACACTTTTGGGCATTAAAAGAGGCGCTACTGCAATAACACGTACAAATTCTAATGGATCCAGTGTTGGTGATAGAGCTAATGGAGTCCCCTTGATTGGGATTAATCGATTTATTGGTACACTTTGTGGATGTTGGGGTAGATTTGCTAATTGTTGTAAGAAGTGTATGCGATCTTCACGAGATTCACCCATACCTATAATACCACCACAACAGACTTTAATACCTGCTGCTCGAACATATTCCAAAGTCTTTAGACGATCTTCATAGTGACGTGTTGTAATTATACGTGCATAATATTCAGGTGAGGTGTCCAAATTATGATTGTAGTAATCCAAACCGGCTTCAGACAACTGCTGTGCTTGACTTAAATTTAGCATACCTAAAGTCATGCAGGTTTCTAAATCAAGAGCTTTAATGATCTTTACTAGCATTAGCAATTGTTTAAATACCGCCTGCGGTGGAGAGCGCCAAGCAGCACCCATACAAAATCGAGTTGCGCTTTTTGCTTTTGCTGCTATTGCAGCGGTTTTAACTGCCTCAATGTCTAAGAGTTCATGCTTTTGGATCTTAGTATTATAATGACCACTTTGTGGACAATAAGCGCAATCCTCGGGACAGGCACCCGTTTTAATACTCAACAAAGTACTTAGTTGGATAGCATTGTTAGGAAAGCATTGTCTATGTATCGATTGAGCTCTAAAAAGTAAGTCTATAAGAGGTAGGGAGAATAAGTCTTCAATCTCTTGAATAGTCCAATCCTGGCGTAAAGATAATTTTGACATCGAAGTTACTCCTAAGAGACAGGCATAAAAGTAAAACTATTGCTAGATAATTGTCAACTTTTTTATTATTATAAAGTTTACAATCAATTTGGTAGTTTTATAGATGACATTAATTGCACGTGACTTAAGTCACATTTGGCATCCCTGCTCACAAATGAAAGACTACGAAAAATTTCCGCCAATTAAGATCAAACGGGCCTATGGTTCTTATTTAGAATTAACCGATGGAAAAAAAGTTATTGATGCCATTTCTAGTTGGTGGTGTAAGTCTCTGGGGCATGGCTATCCAGAATTAAAGGCAGCTTTGTTAAGACAAGTAGAACACTATGAACACGTTATCTCAGCTAATACTTGCCAAGAGATTTTAATTGAATTATCTGAAAAATTAGCTTTACTTTGTCCAGGATTAAACAAAGTTTTTTATGCCTCTGAAGGCGCTTGCGCGATAGAAATTGCAATTAAAATGAGTTTACATACTAGAAAAATTATGGGAGAACAAGGCCGGAAACAAATTATGGCTTTACAGAATTCCTATCATGGTGAAACCTTATTAGCTCTATCTATTAGTGATATGGAATTATATCGGGAACCATATCAAGATTGGCTATTACCTGTCATATTTTTGCAAGGAATTCCTTATGTAACTTCTGAAATAGATCCTTTATGGCAAGATTGTGGCTCTTATTGGCCTAATATTGAAGATCAACTAAATCAGTATGCGGATACACTAAGTGCAATTATTGTCGAACCGATTGTACAAGGTGCTGGTGGAATGTTAATTTATAGCCAAGATTTTTTGAAACGATTGCGAAGCTGGACTCTTAAGCATAGCGTACATTTAATTGCTGATGAGATTATGACTGGACTTGGTAGAACAGGTTATGCTCTAGCTTGTCAACATGCTCAGATAAAACCTGATTTTATTTGTCTTGGGAAAGGGCTTACTTCAGGTTGGTTACCTATGAGTGCAGTACTTACAACCTCCAATATATACCAAATATTTTATGACGATTATGATAAAGGTAAATCTTTTTTACATTCACATACTTTTAGTGGCAATGCATTAGCAGCAGCAATTGCTTTAGAAGTGTTAAAAATTCTTGAAGAGAAACAAATATATCAAAAAGTACGAGAAAAACAAAAACTATTAAGCCAGCTAATGTTTGAAGTGGCACAGAGCACTCAACGCTTAATGCGAATACGTGGTATTGGTGCTATAATTTCGGCTGATCTTGTTTTAGAGAGCCATCAGAAAAAGCAACGATGTGGCTACCAAGTGTTTCAAAACGCAGTAAAATTAGGAGCGTTATTACGACCGCTTGGAAACACAATTTATTGGTTACCTCCTCTTAACATTGAATTGAAGACCTTACTTAGCTTAAAGGAAATTACTATACAAGCGATAAATCAGACTTTTAAAAATTAATAAATCGGTTTGTAATTTTTGTTAAAATAAAAGGTTGCTTTCCATTCCCCCTTTTTTTAAGCAGGTAAATAGGCTTTGATACTTCTTTAGCATTATTTAAAAAACCATGGAAACTAACTGATGTCAGTCTTGACCGAGGGCAAAAACTAGTAGTTGTTCAGCTAGAGTTAACAGATAAAGCGATTGGAATATGCCCACGCTGTAATGAACCATGCCCTGGTTATGATCATAGAGTTCAACGCTGGCGACATTTGGATACCTGTCAATATCAAACCATTATTGAAGCAAGAACTTTACGAGTTAACTGTGAATAACATGGAATATTAACGATTAAAACTCCATGGGCAGAAGATAATTCAGGAAAAGACATGAATACGTTACGGTGGTGACGGATCGAGATAAACGAAAAGTACTGCATATAGAAGATGATCACACTATAGAAAGTCTGGATGGTTTCTTTGGGCAATTAACTGATGAACAAAAAACTGGTATTGAAAGCGTTAGCATGGATATGTGGCCTGCTTATATCCATTCGGTTAAACAGCATGTGTCAGGAGCTGAAGAAAAAATAGGATTTGATAAATTTCGTGTAGCTCAGCACCTTGGGAAGGCGGTTGATACGGTTAGGAGAAAAGAAAATCGTAAGCTTCTCACAGAAGGTTAGGATTCATTGAAAGGAACAAAATATCAGTGGTTAATGAATCCAAAAAATATGCTTGATGAAAAGTGGAATGAATTTTCTGTTTTAAGGAAAAGCACGTTAAAAACGGCACGGGCTTGGGCAATCAAAGAAGCTGCCATGGGATTATGGAATTACGTTAACAAAGAAAGGGTGGGCTGAAAAAGCTTGGAAATCATGGTATGCATGGGCTATACGCTCAAGGATGAACTCAGTTAAGAAAGTGGCTCGGATGATTGATAAACATTTATGGGGCATTTTAAATGCAATTGTTTTTGGCATAACTAATGCTCATGCGGAGGGAATTAATAGTCGGATCCAACATATCAAAAAAATGGCATCTGGTTTTAGAAATCGTCAAAGGTTTAAAAACTCTATTTATTTTCATCTAGGGGATTTAGAGCTTTATCCAGAGGGGTTATGCTATTGGAGCTAGGAATTTACCCACTTGAAAAGAGGAAGAACCACTTTTCATTAAATGGTTGTGCTATGCTATTAACGAAAGTATTAAGCATGCTAAGTTGTCAACGACGGTATTTTTGGAGAGAATCGAGCACCGGCAAAGCTAAGGGCATAAATACCTGGTAAGTTCTTACCAGTTCGCTTTTAATTTAACTAATTAACCCCTTATTTTAGATTGCACTAAGAGTTGGCAGATTTTTGTAGCAAACTATTAATTAACTTCTCTGCTTTTATATTGGCTTGTTCCTGTAGCTGTGGTCCATCTTCTACTAGAGTTAAAACACTTTGCTCAATCAAGCAATGGGACATAATAGCATAATTTAATGCCTGTTTTTGTAATTTATCCTGATGTTTTCTTATTGGCTCTTTAGCATAGTTTTCTAATGCAAAGCGTAACAAAAAACGAATAACGTCACTAATGTTACCAATAGATAGCTCTTCTTTTTTAATGAGTAGTTGTTGATACATAGGTGCACTAACCTTTAGGGAAACTGGTTGCATGATCTTAATCTCCTTTGTATTAACCAGCGGCAGGATTTTGGCGACTGGTATAGGTTATTATACAACTGTAATACTAAATAATACAAAAAAAATGTTTATTGTATAATTGTAAACTCAGGTAATTCCAGTGTATTGCCTAATATTACCATATTAACTATAAGCCATTATTTTATCTATCATTTTAAATGATACCATTAAAAAACACTAGCGTATTATCAAAACTTATCATGATTGAATTTTATATTGCCAGGAATTACCAAAAAATATCAAAGAAATAAATATTCTGAAAAAATAAGGGGTTTTATGTTTTTTAAAAGGTTAAATATTGTAATTTTTAGTAATGCATTGGTATTTTCAAGAATTACAATTGAACTACTAAGAATTACCGATTTTTAAATAACTTATTGTTTTATATTATATTTTTACTCGAATTGCCAGGGATTACATTTAACTTTTTAGTATTACTAAAAATTACCGACAAGTTTTCAAAAAATCACAGAGAAACAAAAAATAATGAAAAAATCAGAAAATTTATAGATGTGGCGCCAGTGCGTCGGGTGTGCAGAGGGATTTTAAGATTGAACTTCAGTGCAGCTTTTTTTAAGTTTTATTTTACATCATCTGGGCCTTATGGTCCATGAATGTCCAAAAAGGGTGGGACATATGCCGAGGCGCTCCTTAAGAATATTAGAGATCAGCAAGTGAATAGAGCTTTATAGCGGGGCCTATTAGAATGCATCGTTGATTTCATTGTGTTTTGGGCCTTAGTTCAATTGCGAAAGCGAAAACAGATTTAGGCCACCCATGAAGAATGGGAATCGTTTAGTAAGGATATATCAAAGATACTCAGTATTAATCAAAGAGTCTCATAAAAATAAGATGAGTGTCTTTGATATAAATGAGCATCTTTGAACAAAACAGGGGTAAAAAATAGGTCTAAAATCTTGCAAGTATCATTAAAAGCTAGTGGGAAAAATAAGACGTTTTAGTATCTTGTTAGAAAATAACAGAGTATTTTTGATTTTTTAAACCCTTATTTAGAATATTATAAGCTAAAAATTTAAGTTAAGGATCTTTATCTGGGTATTCTGGTATATCCCATTCAATATCTGGCCTTAGTTCTTCTGGCCGCACCTTTCCGTTGGTAGCTCTAACGATTTTTATAACATGTTCCGCTAGTATACGTTCATCAGTATAAAGCCAAGCTGAGATGCGCGCGTGTCCGACTTCAATATCTAAAGCTAAATTAGTAACCCCACCTACGATATCAACTGCTTTTTTTAGAGCTGGTTTTGTGATTTTTCGTGTCGTTGAACGACCCGCTTTGTTTTTTTTACTGTTATCCATAGTTGCTGTATTTCTCAATGACCGGGTTTGTCTATAAGTATAACGGTGTATCAATTAAAAAAATATTTGACATTTGTCCGTTTTCGGACAATACTTATTTTAACATGAAATAAAGGGCTTATCAGTGGTAGTAGACACCAGAGCCATCAAGTTTTTGGAAGACATAGGAGTATGAAAGTGTAAAAAAGCAATTATTAATCACAACCATTGACTTAGAAACTTAAAGTCATGGTATGGGGTTAACCCATACCATAACCCCACCGCATGTTGGTGCATCTAACACCCACGTGTGGCTATCACAACCAACTTCGGAGAGTTAGTTATGAACCCAAGTATTTTAACAGAATACCTGATGTTTATAAACCACCAAATAATTTCACAAGAAAAATTGTTAGAATACCACCTCCAAGCAGATTCGTTGCTCAAAGTATTACTGGCATCGAATTTATCCAGCCATTCTTACTTAACAATACACAACTATTTGTGGGTATTAAGTGATATCATTCATGAGGTCAAAGATCTTAATGAAGGTTTATTAAATACCCTCATTAAGGTAATGTCCCTTATGGAACCGCCTAAAGGTTCATCTGGTAACACTAGTCTTCATTAGGGGATAAGGGAATCCCCGCAATGATCGTAGGAGTATACCTACAGAAAGACTTTTTTTGTTTCTTTGGTACAGGAGATTATAGTATTAAGAAATTGCTTGCCATGTAACTAAGCACTTTTATTCAAATTTTCTGGTGAAAAAGAAGGAGATAAAAATTACACATAAAAACCATAACCAATTTGGTCAGCGGTGTGTTGACCAAATTGGTTATGAGTATGAAGGAATGAAGAAAGGTTAGACTTTTGGCCTTAAATTATTTTAAGACTTTGGCTATTTGTAGATTAAGTGTAGAGATCAGTCCTTGAAGAATAAGGGTTAATGATATTAGAGGTAGATAAATGGTACCACAAGTTAATATTTTTATTAGCAGTGTACAAAAAGAATTTTCCGAAGAACGATTGGCATTACGAAATTGGTTACGTAATGATCCATTAATGCGGCGATTTTTCGAACCGTTTTTATTTGAAGATATGCCTGCGTCTGATCGTCGTGCTGATGAAGTCTATTTGGACAAAGTGGTAACTTGTGATGTGTATATTGGATTACTTGGTAATGATTATGGTTATGAAGACGCGGAAGGGGTCTCTCCCACTGAACGTGAATTTACTGAAGCTACTGTGCAGCATAAGACTCGTCTGATTTTTGTTAGGGGAGATGACGATCGAAATCGCCATCCTAAAATGCGGGCATTGATTGAGCGTCTAGGCAAAGAACTCATACGTCGCCGTTATGTCTCTACCTCAGAGCTTATTGCAGGGGTATATGCAGCTCTTGTGCATTATCTGGAAGCCCATAACTTAATTCGCAATGGGCCGTTTGATGCTGCTCCTTGCCGAAATGTTACATTAGCCGACTTGAATGAAGAATCTATGGTAAATTTCTTACATCATGCTCGTCGTGCCAGGGGGTTTCCACTGCCAGAGGATTCTACCTCATTAGAGTTGTTAACACATCTTAATTTGATTGATGAGGGTCGGCTTACTCATGCTGCTGTGCTACTGTTTAGTAAACAGCCTCAGCGATTTTTGATCTCTTCTGAAGTGAAATGCGCTCATTTTCATGGTATAGAAGTTGCTAAACCTATTCCCTCCTATCAAGTTTATAAAGGCACAGCATTTGATTTGGTTGATCAAGCAGTTGATTTTGTGATGTCGAAAATCAATTTATGGGTGGGAACACGCAAGGCTGGGATTCAAGTCCCAATAAGGTATGAAATTCCGCGAGAGGTAGTAGCTGAGGCTATCGTTAATGCTGTCGCGCATCGTGATTACACAAGTAATGGCAGCGTCCAAGTAATGCTATTTACGGATCGGCTAGAAGTCTGGAATCCTGGTCATTTACCACCATCACTGACATTGGAAAAATTACGTCATCCACATCCTTCTGTACCAGCGAACCCACTACTAGCTGAGCCTTTATACCTCACTAAGTATATTGAGCGTATGGGAACGGGTATTGGTGATATGATTCGTGAGTGTCGTAAAGCAGAATTACCTGAGCCACAGTTTTCTATGTCAGATGGGTTTTTTGTTACTACTATTTGGCGCAAACTAGGTGTAAGTACTCGAAAGACTACCGGGGAAGTACCGGGGAAGTACCGGGGAAGTACCGGGGAAGTTGAGCGGATAGTACTAGTAATTCGTGGAGAAATGAAACGGGTTGAAATTCAAAAGGCCCTAAATTTAAGCCATGAAGATTACTTCCGAGAGGCATATCTGATCCCAGCTTTACAAGCCAAATACGTGGAAATGACCATCCCGGATAAACCTAGGAGCAATCGACAAAAATATCGCCTCACTGAGAAAGGTCTTTTGTTACAGGCTGAGCTTATAAAAAGAGAAAAATCGTAAGTTGACTGTAGAGATCTATATTAGCAAATAGGTAACAAGGAATATGAAAGGCTTGCTGAAGCAATTTTTGAGTGTTTATCATTATACCGATAATTATCAAAAGTTGATTAATATTTTGAAGGATAAGCGGTTGCAAGTATTCAGCAACTGTCACTCTCTTAACATGAAATGGTATTGGGAAATTATTCAGATTGTATTTTCAAAAATGATACCGCAACTTCCAAAATCTATTCATTCATGTTGCGAACCGGAAGACGAATATCGAAGCCATACGCAAGGCATTGGAATTCGGGCTATAAAAGAACTAAGGATCTCAGATGAAATAATTTTTCAGGGAGAGGAGGGATATTTGAGTCTACATAGGACCATATTTTACACCACATATATAGGAAGTGTTGGTGTGTGTGGAAATTTGAGGAGACAAAAACCCGGATACAAAATGATTTAAGAAAACATTTCCCTAAAGGAATGTTAGAAAATTTAAAAGTAACTAGATCTGAGGTACCCTTTGAGCTATTCTTTTAGTGTCAAGAAGACAAAAAGATTATTAAGTTTCATTTTTTACCACTTTTATAGAAAAATTGAGTTTATGAAAAAAAATCATGAAAAGTTTTTAAACAATTCTGAAAAAGATATTTTAGAGTTAATTCTTACACGTGAAGTTGACGGAATAATAAGAGATAAGGTAAAAGCAATTTTATTGTTGAATAAGGGGTGGAGTTTTCAACTTGTTTCCGAATCATTATTTTTGGATATTCAATATTTAAATGATTGTTTTAAGAATTACAAAGATGAAGGGTGGAAAGGTATTTTGAAATCTAAATATAATACATTACCTGAGGATGTTCATTTGTTATATTCTGATAAAATGGTGGAGTGGCAAGAGGATCAAGCGGTAAAGTTAATATGGCCAGAAATAAAGGAATTCTATTGTTATTTGAATGACATTTATAATCTCTGTTTTAAACTTCAATCTGTATTGGATGGAAAAAGTATTAAGGAGATTACTGATCCAGTTAGAGGCCAGATGATGATTTTAATGAGGATAACTGATTTTTTAAGATGTATTAATTTTCTAATCCTCAAAGGATATCCTGAACAAGCAGGGATATTAGTTGCTTCAATATTTGAACTATCTCATACGGCAATTGCCTTTTCTAACAACCCACAATCTGCTACAAATTGGTTAAAATCTGATTCTATATGTGCTAAAATGCC
>CADEGZ010000048.1 GCA_902827015.1 uncultured Pseudomonadota bacterium | reverse complement strand
TTAACAATAGTTAGTTCTCAATAAGCAATAATATTGATACCATTTAATGCTAATTTATTTCTTGCCTTACGTTGAAATTCTTCTAATTTTTTGGAATCTTCACAACGGATCCAACGAGCTCCTGCGATATTAATGTTATCATAAACACAATCAACATTATATTCATACTGTAGTCGATGGGCCACCACATCAAATTGTAATACACCCACTGCACCTAAAATAATTCGATTATCATTTAGAGGTCTAAAAATTTGCGTTGCACCTTCCTCAGATAATTCTATAAGTCCTTTTTGCAAAGCCTTTGCCTTAAGAGGATCTTTAGGTCTAACAGCACGAAATAATTCCGGTGCAAAATATGGGATTCCAATAAATTTAAGCGTTTCTCCTTGAGTAAAAGTATCCCCGATCTGAATTGTACCATGGTTATGTAATCCAATAATATCGCCAGGCCAAGCCTCGCTTACACGTTCCCTTTCGCCTGCCATAAATGTAAGTGCATTTGCAATTTGTATATCCTTTCCTAATCGCACATGTCGCATTCTCATACCTTGTTGATATTTTCCGGAGCAGATCCGCAAAAAAGCAATGCGATCGCGATGTAAAGGATCCATATTCGCTTGGATCTTAAATACAAAACCAGTAAATTGTTCCTCAAGAGCCTCGACTTTTCTGGTATTTGTCTGTCTTGCTTGGGGGAGTGGTGCATATTCTACAAAAGCATCTAAAAGCTCTCTTACACCAAAATTATTTAAAGCCGATCCAAAAAATACTGGTGTTAATTCTCCCTTTAGAAAAGCAGCTTTATCAAACTTATGGCTTGCACCCGCTACTAAAGCAAACTCTTCTCGAAACTCTAAGGCAATGTCATGCCCAATTAAGGCATCCAATTCAGGATTATGCAACCCTTGAATTACTTTACCACTTTGTATCCTTTCATTTTGCCCTGGTTGATAAAGACAAATTGTATCAGTTTCTACATGATAGATCCCTTTAAAATGCTTACCCATCCCAATAGGCCAAGTTATTGGGGCACAATGGATCTTTAAAATACGTTCGACCTCATCCAGCAGTTCAATAGGTTCTCGGCTATCGCGATCTAATTTATTAATAAAAGTAATAATGGGGGTGTCCCGCAAACGACACACTTCCATTAATTTAATGGTACGAGATTCAACACCTTTTACCGCATCAATCACCATCAAAGCGGAATCTACTGCAGTTAAGGTCCTATAGGTATCTTCAGAAAAATCTTCGTGTCCCGGCGTATCTAACAAATTCATAATGCGATTTTTATAAGGAAATTGCATAACCGACGTGGTTACAGAAATACCTCTTTGCTTTTCTAACTCCATCCAGTCGGAAGTTGCGTGCTTAGCGGCCTTGCGCCCTTTAACGGTCCCTGCCAATTGAATGGCACCCCCAAATAACAACAATTTCTCGGTAATGGTTGTTTTACCAGCATCTGGGTGGGAAATAATAGCAAAAGTACAACGGACATTCACAGATAATAATCGCTCATTGATTAAAATGATTTCACTCGTTCCATGGGCTTTAATTTCTCAATAACTCCATAAATAATGGACAAAATTAAAACAGTTAATAATAAACCCCATTTTAAATAATTCGGTTTAAAAAGGACCCAAACTACAATACCAGATAAAACACTGTTTAACGCAATAACTCCATATAACATTTGTACATGCGAAAAGCCTATTCGCTGTAAACGGTGAAAAGCATGTTCACGATGCGCCATGGCTAAATTTTCCCCTCGAAATAGTCGCCTTAATAAAGTAAGGGTTGCATCAAACCAGAAAATACCATATAAAATGACCCACATCGCAACTGGAATATTATACCAACGATCACCTATTAAGGTAAAAAGCGCTACTAAAAATCCCAAAAAATAACTACCACCATCCCCCATAAAAACCCGTGCTTTAGGCCAATTCCAAACCAAAAACCCTCCAACCAGAGGTACTATGGCCCAAACCAAACAAGCAATGTTTGTAGCACCTACATTCCAAAAGAGTAAGCCCCCCATCCCAAAAACAAACAATGCCTCGACTGCGGCAATGCCATCTAACCCATCCATAAAATTATAAAGATTGGTAGACCAAATTAACCCCAATATTGTAAGTACAATGCCCCAATACCCTAAATAAGTAATGGATTGTCCAAATAAATGTAAGGAAGGGATCTCTCCAACCGTAGTAACACATAAGATAGCTACCAGTACTTGAACAACCAGACGCTTTTTGGCAGTTAAGCCTTTATAATCGTCCCAACAACCCAATATTGAGACCATTAAGGCACTTGGTAAAAATATTAATACTTCTTTTAGAGAAAACTTTTGCAGAATAAAGCCTAACAATAACGCTATAGACCATAAAAAAACAAAAATAATTCCTCCTCCCCGTGGTGTGATTTCTTGATGGGAAGATCGGGCATTTGGAATATCTAATAATCTTTGCCGTTTTATTGCATAATTACAAAACACCCGTACCAATGCTACAGATAATAAAAAAAGAACTAAACCTATTGCAGCCAAAAATAAGTTATTCAACTTCATATCTCAATCGTTTTGCAATTTGAGCGATTTTATCACAATTTGAGCTTGCTTTACTGGTCTCTGTAACAGCAAAAAGTACCATTTTGCAGTCTCCATCTTTTAGAAAGATGGTTAGCTCCGGCTTTCAAAAAAAATTAATATTACTTCAAAGCATTAACCGCCGCTTTAAAAGCATCTCCTCGAGCTTCAAAATTCTTAAACATATCCCAACTGGCACAAGCGGGAGATAACAACACACCATCTCCTGCCCTTGCAAGCAAGGAAGCTCTATGCACCGCATCTTCCATGCTGGTAGCACGATTGCAAGGTACCGTAGATTTTAACAAATTTTCTAATTCTGTTGCTGCCTCCCCTATTAAAACAACTGCCCGACAATGCTGCTCTATTAAAGCTTTTAACGGTGTAAAATCGGCATTTTTCCCCAAGCCACCGGCAATTAATACCCATTTTCCTGGAATATCGAAAGCTAACCCTTGTAAAGCGGCAAGTGTTGCCCCAACATTCGTCCCTTTAGAATCATTGATCCATTGTACATCTTGATATTTTCTCACCCATTCACAACGATGTGGTAGCCCTGTAAAAGTTTGCAATACCGATAAGCAAGCATCCATAGATAATGAAACGCTTTCTGCCAATGCCAAAGCCGCTAAGGCATTTGCAGCATTGTGTAAACCAAACAATTTTAATTGAGAAAGATGCAATAATAACTTTTCTCCTTTAGCCAACCACACACCACTTGCGCCATCTTTCTTAACAAGGCCAAACTGATCCGCTAATGGCTTATCTAAACCAAAACTAGTCACTGGAATGTTTGTAGGAATTTCTCTTGATACTAAAGGATCATCACGATTAATAACGGCTCGTTCACAATTGTTAAAAATACGATATTTTGCAGCTTGATAGGCTTCCATTGAAACATAGCGGTCCATATGATCCGCAGACAAATTTAAGACAGTAGCAACTTTAGGCTTTAAAGAATAAGTGGTCTCTAACTGAAAACTTGAAAGCTCAAGTACATAAAGCTCTGGCTCTTGCTTTAGTAATGTTAAAACCGGAACACCTAAATTTCCCCCAACTCCCACAGAAAACCCTGCTGCTTTGGCCATTTCGCCCACTAACGTTGTTACCGTACTTTTTCCATTTGAGCCAGTAATCGCAACTACTGGAGCAGTGACGATTCGCGCAAATAATTCTATATCTCCTATAACTTCTGTATCAGGAGAGATAGCTTTTATGATATCAGGATGATCTTTAGGGATCCCAGGGCTAATAACTAAGGTTTTTGCTCCCCTTAAAACTTCTTGCCTAAATCCCCCCGTATAAACTGGAATATCTGGATAAGATATTTTAAATTCTTCTAATTTAGGCGGATGATCACGACTGTCTATAACAATTACAGGGATTTGTAGTGCGTGAAAATGGCTAGCACAAGCGATCCCTGTTTCGCCCAATCCAACAATAACGATATCAACGTTCATTCCTTAATATCCAACACATACTGAAAAAGATATAATGTTAGCCCTTCACGTGTCCAGGGCGTCAAGAACCAGAAGCAGTTTGCTTTTTCAGGATGTCGCGACCACGGAGTAAGTAGCATCAAGGACAGGAATGCCCGTCCCTGCAAAAGCAAACTACTTCTGGTTCCTACACTCTATAAGATCCATCACGTGAACAACTATATAAATATAATTTAACGAAGTTTTAAGGTTGCAAGCCCCAATAACACCAAAACAACGGTAATGATCCAAAATCGCACAATAATACGCGGCTCTGGCCATCCCTGTAATTCAAAGTGATGATGGATCGGCGCCATGCGAAAAATACGACGGCCTGTTAATTTAAAAGAAGCAACTTGTAACATTACCGAAATTGTCTCTACAACAAACACACCACCCATAATAAATAATACAAGCTCTTGACGAACTAAAACCGCAATAACACCTAGGGCAGCCCCCAACCCTAAAGCACACACATCTCCCATAAATACTTGGTCAGGGTAAGCATTAAACCATAAAAAGCCAAGCCCGGATCCAACTAATGCACCGCAAAATACTGCGATTTCTTCCACACCAGGAATGTAAGGCACTGCTAAATAACTGGCAAACTTTATATGCCCAGTAACATAAGCAAAAATTCCCAAAGCGCCTCCTACCAGTACAATAGGCATAATGGCTAACCCATCTAAACCATCGGTAAGATTTACTGCATTACTTGCTCCCACAATAACCAAATAAACAAAGAGGATATAAAAAATCCCCAATGGAATGGCAATATTCTTTAAAAACGGCATTAAAAGACTGGTCTCGGCAGGTGTTGTTGCATGAAGGTATAAAAAAATAGCCGCAAGTAATCCAATAACAGATTGCCAAAAATATTTCCATCGAGCGGACAACCCTTTGGAATTATTTAAAATTAACTTTCGATAATCATCCACCCATCCAATAAAGCCAAAACCCAGAGTAACTGCTAACACTATCCAAACATAAGGGTTTTTTAAATCACTCCACAAAAGCGTGGTAATTGCAATGGCTATCAAAATCATTGCTCCACCCATGGTTGGCGTACCCGCTTTGCTAAAATGGCTTTTTGGACCATCATTTCGCACAACTTGGCCTACTTTATACTGTGCAAGCCAGCGAATCATCATTGGACCTACGAGTAAAGCAATCACCAACGCCGTTAATGCTGCTAAGATTGCTCGTAACGTTATATACTCAAAAACACTAAAAGCTCTATAATAGTGCGTTAAAAATTCTGCAAGCCAAATTAACATGAAGCTTTTTCCTGACAATTAACCGTTAATGCTAAAACAACTTCTTCCATGCGCATACCACGTGATCCTTTAATTAAAATTGTCATATTAGGATTGAGAACCTTTGTTAAGGCATTCATTAATGATGCTTTATCGGGATAATGAGTTGCATTAAGGCCAAAACCTTGCACTGCTGCCTCGGTTAACGAGCCAACACCATATAGCCTATGGATGCCCAATTCTTTAGCCTCAACACCTATTTGACGATGCAATAATAAAGCATCTGGCCCTAATTCAAACATATCGCCCATAACGAAAATCTTTTCCCCTTTCGCCTTCGCTAACACAGAAAGTGCCGCTCGAACTGAAATAGGATTGGCATTATAAGTATCATCAATAATACAAATGCCCTGTAAACCTGTTTTAAATTGTAACCGCCCTATTACTGGAACAAAGCGTTCTAGTCCCATCTGAATAGTATTTAAATTAACATCTAAAGCGCGTGCGGCTGCCGCTGCAGACAACGCATTTAATACATTGTGTATACCAGGTGCTAACAGACGAACAACCACCTTACCCACATCGGTGACGAGCTCAAACTGGGAAAAAGTAGGTTCCAAAACAATATTTTTTGCTGTAATCTGTGAGCTAACATGCAAACCAAATGTAATGACTTTTTGTCCTTTATTTAAAAGACTATGCCAATAATCAGCATGAACATCATCTTGATTAATAATTGCGGTTCCACCGGCGGGGAGATATTCAAAAATTTCACCTTTTGCTTTTGCAATACCTTTTTCACTACCAAATATTTCTAAGTGAGCAACTCCCGCATTTGTAATTAAACTAACCATTGGAGAAGTTAAACTCATTAAATAGGCAATATCATTTTCCTTGCGTGCACCCATTTCAACAATCGCCATACCATGCTTTTCAGACAATCCTAATAGAGTTAACGGTACACCCACTTCTGTATTAAGGTTGCCTTGTGTAAACAAAGTTGGACCATGCAATGTTAAAATACCCGCTAACATTTCTTTAACCGTTGTTTTCCCACAACTTCCTGTTAGAGCAACTATCGGTAATTGAAATTGCTGTCTATAAATTTTGGCCAAACGGCCTAAAGCTTCTAAAGTATCAGGAACCAATAACATCGGTAGTTTTGTTTTTACCTTACGACTCACAACAACACCGACCGCACCCCTTGCCTCAGCTTCGTTTATATAATCATGTCCATCAACGACAGCGCCCGGCAATGCAACAAATAAATCTCCTTTAGATATCTTCCGTGTATCTGTGTTAACTCCTGTACAAACAAGTTCCGTATTATCTGCTAATAATTCAGCATTCATTGCTTGTGCAACAAAAGACAGTGTTAAAATGTTCATAGAATTTTCCTTTCAAGCACTTTTTGTGCTTCAATTTGATCAGAAAACGATCTTTTCTCTGTACCTATGATTTGATAATCCTCATGCCCCTTACCTGCGATAACAACAATATCACCTGCTTTTGCCTGCTGAATTGCTAATTCAATGGCTTTTTTTCGATCCATCTCAACCACGGCTTTTTGAGGATTACTCAATCCTTCTAACATATCTCTGAAGATCTGCTCAGGTGCTTCTGTTCTGGGGTTATCCTGCGTCATAATAAAATGATCACTAAAGCGTTCTACAGCTGCCGCCATTAACGGCCGCTTACCACGATCTCTATCTCCCCCACACCCAAACACACACCACAATTGATGACGACAATGCACACGTAATGCTCTTAACACTTGCATTAATGCATCTGGTGTATGCGCATAATCTATAACGACTAAAGGCTGCGAGTGTTTTCCGCCTAAACATGTCATACGCCCTGGTACTGTTTTTATAAAATTCAAAGCCTGCAATACTTGCGATATAGACACACCTTGAAGACAAACAGAAGCTAGAGCCCCTAATAAATTACTTAAATTAAAACGTCCAAACAAAGAACATTGCAATTGTCCTTCACCCCAAGGAGTACGGATAAATGCAGATATACCTGTACCATCTAAAATAAGATTGTGAGTCGTAATAACACCATCTAAAATGGGTAATAAATCATTTTCCACACTTGGATAAGTTGTAAATCCAATGATTTGAGGATTTATATCACTCCTTTGGCGATTATTGTGTAAACGTTTATCTAAAACCAATGCTTTCCCATACTCATCATCTAAATTTACTACGCTAAATTTTGGTTGAAATTCTATAAATAATTTTTGTTTTGCTGCCCAATAATTTTGTATGGTTCCATGATAATCCAAATGATCTCGGGTTAAATTTGTAAAAATAGCAGTATGAAAATCCACGCCTTCTACTCGACTTTGTTCTAAAGCATGCGATGTTACTTCCATAACAACCGCCTTTGCACCTTCTTCTCGAAATGATGCCAATGTCCGTTGTACAATAATAGGATCGGGCGTTGTACAAAAAATGCTATTTAAATTCTCCAAAAATCCTATACCCAACGTGCCCATTACACCGCAAGGACGCTTACAAAAATTTAATATTTGAGCAATAAAATGAGAAGTAGAAGTTTTACCATTGGTTCCCGTAACACCAATAATAGGAATACTTTTGGAAGGTTCTGAAAAAAAACGAGCTGCTATATGCCCAGTCAGTATTTTTAAATGCGGTACTTCAACAATTGGAACGAAATCCTTAAAATTTTCTACCCTTCTTTTCCCTTCAAGCTCTGCTAAAACGGCCACTGCACCATTCTGAATAGCACCTTCGATATAGTCACGTCCATCTACAGTAGAGCCCCGAACTGCTATAAACAAATCGCCGGGTTTCACCCGACGACTGTCCATACTCAATTCTTTAACAACAAGCTCAGTCATGATGGCTGGTATTCTCCCCCACTTGCGCTACACGTAAATTTTGGGCTTCGATCATATCAGGCGGTATATTAAAAAGACGCAATGCTCCCGCAGCAATCTTAGAAAACACAGGCGCCGCTATCTGACTGCCATAATATAATTCACCCTGCGGATCATCTATCATTACAACAATAGCAAACCGTGGGTGCGACGCGGGCGCCAAACCTGCAAATACAGCCACATGCCTGTCTTTTTGATAACCACCCCCAGGAGCTACTTTGCGAGCGGTTCCTGTTTTGCCCGCCGTATAATATCCCATTACCTTGGCTTTTGCACCACTTCCCTGCTCTACAACCCTAGCCAACATATCCATCATCTGCCGAGCAACCATAGGTTCAATGACTTGCTCACCTTCAGAAACTTCAGTTTGTTTTAGAAAAGTAACTGGGCGTTTAACACCCCCGGCTCCTAAAATTGCATATGCCTGGGCCAACTGTAACGGCGTAACGCTAAGACCGTAACCAAATGCCTGAGTTACTAAAACAAAAGAACCCCTTTTAGGAGGTTTTATCAGTGTTCCGGCACTTTCGCCTGGAAAACCACTGCCAGTACTTATGCCAAACCCAAGCCTTGTGTAAGTATCCCATAAATACTCTGCGGGTTGAGAAAGCGTTAATTTACTAATACCCACATTACTGGATTTTTGTAAAATAGAAGCAACATTGATTAATCCAAAGTTTTTACTTTTATCCTCACGAACAATGTTGCCATCTACCGTCATCCAACCTGGTGAAGTATCAACAAGCGTAGTAGGTGTAACAAGATCATGTTGCAAAGCGCTTAACACACTAAACGTTTTCATTACCGAGCCTGGTTCAAACATATCGGTAACTGCACGGTTTCGATATCGTCCGTCACGTAACTTAATGCGCAAGTTGGGATTAAAAGAAGGCTGGTTCACCATTGCCAATACCTCGCCTGTCTCTACATCTAAGACCACTGCGGAACCTGCTATAGCGTTATGTGAAGCAACAGCCGTCTTTAATTCACGATAAGCCAAATATTGCAATCGCTGTTCAAGACTCAATGTAACGTCTTGACCTCCGCGCATTTCTTGCAAGCCTTGTAAAATTTGTACCTCACGACCACGCCTATCACGTATAACGCGTTTACTACCACCAATACCTCGCAACCAACTATCAAAGGCAAACTCTAATCCCTCTTTTCCCCGTTCATCAATATTTGTAAATCCAACAACATGGGCTGTTACTTCTCCAGCGGGATAATAACGCCGATACTCTGACTTTAAGTGGATACCCGGTATTTCTAAGGATCTAATTTGTTCTGCCACCACTGGTGTTACTTGCCGTTGCAGATAAACAAATTCACGATTTGCATTGCCTTGGGCTTTATCAATCAACTGCTCAGGTGATACATCTAACACAGCTGCTAATGCTAATAATTGAGGATGTTCTAAATCAAACTCTTTTGGATTCATCCAAACAGAATCTACGGGGGTACTGATTGCCAAAGGCTCACCATTTCTATCGGTTATTATGCCCCGATAAGCAGGAGTCCCTGTCACCCGAATGGTACGTCTCTCTCCTTCAAATCTAAGAAAATCTTGTTCAAACACTTGTAAAGAGACCACACGCCATACTAATCCACTAACCACTATCAGCAGACTAATACTAATCAAAATATAACGACTTTTAAATTTCATGGTTTAATAACTGCCATTTGATTCGGAGGAGGAATAATCATCCCCAATTGTTCTCGTGCAATTTTTTCTACTTGCACATCTGATCCCAAAGTACCTTGTTCCAATAAAAGTTGTGTCCATTCAACATGTAATTTATCGCGTGTATTTTGCAACTGTTGCAGTTGAATATGACGATTTCGATACAAATGTTTGGTGTAAACAACCCCTAAGGCGGAACCCAACACCACTAACCCTAACAACCATATACCTAAAACCCGTCTCTCCAATATTCGAGAAACAGGACTTAACTTCAAGAACTTAGGTTGATGTCGTAGGCTCATCTGGAATCACCCATTTCATAATCCATTTTCGTAGCAACGCGTAAAACTGCACTGCGTGCTCTTACGTTTTCGGTTATTTCCTTTAAAGAAGGCTTTATTTTTCGACCCACTCGACGTAATTTTTGATTCATTTGGTCTGCTAATACAGGCAAACCTCTCGGATGTTCATCACCCTTTTCATGTTTATGAATAAAACGCTTTACAATTCTGTCTTCTAAAGAATGAAAACTTATCACAACCAACCGACCATTTAATGCTAAAAGCTTTAATGCTTCTTCTAAACCTAACGATAATTCATCAAGTTCGTTATTAATAAAGATCCGAATCGCCTGAAAACATCGTGTTGCTGGGTGTTTGTGTTTTTCCCAAGCAGGGTGTGCTTTTGCAATAACCTCTGCTAATTTTACAGTAGAAGTTATGGGCGATTTTGATCGAGCAGCAATAATAGCACGAGCGATACGTCTATAAAAGCGTTCTTCCCCATAAGTTTTTAAAACCCATGCGATTTCAGATTCTTTTGCCTCATTTAACCAATCTGCCGCAGATATTCCTGTTAAAGGATCCATACGCATATCTAAAGGACCCTCTAAACGGAAACTAAATCCTCGAGATTGTTCCTCTAATTGTGGTGAAGACACACCCAGATCAAATAAAATCCCATCTACCTTCCCAACAAGCCCTTCTTCTTTACAAAACGCATATAAATTTGCAAAAGAACCTTGTCGAACCATCAAACGGTGATCGTGTCTCATTAAAGAGTTTGCAACGAAAATGGCTTCTGGATCTTTGTCAACCACTAAAAGCCGTCCTTTTGAACTTAATTTTTCTAATATGGCCCGTGTATGCCCACCGCGCCCAAATGTCGCATCAATATAAATGCCATCCGCATGAATATTTAATGCTTTTAAAGCTTCCGTTAACATAACAGGCTGGTGTTCTTTTACCATTTCACTTTTCATTAACCTCATCACAACGACAATGCCTCCAACTCAGGAGGAAGAGGACCTGTTGTTTCCAACCCCTCTTTAATCCAATCGGAGCGAGTTTCGCTCCAACAAATTTCATCCCAAATTTCAAATTTTTTTCCTTGTCCAACCAACATGACATTTTTTTGTAAGTTAGCGTATTCACGTAAAGGTGTGGATAATAAGATCCGGCCATGGCTATCCAATTCAACCTCTGTGGCATGACCGATTAATAAACGCTGAATACGACGAGCCGCTCGATTAAAGCTTGGTAATGCCTCAATCTTTTTCTCTATGATCTCCCACTCTGGTAAGGGATAAAGCAACAAACAACGTTCCTCCGTATCAATCGTTAGAATGAGCTGACTCTCTGCATCTGTTTGCAAACGATGACGATAACGAGTGGGTATAGCCAATCGACCTTTGTCATCCAAATGAATCGCATTTACCCCTCGAAACACAAATCAACTCCCGAAAAATTTTTCCCACTTTATCCCATAATTGCCCACTTATCTATACTTTAGTAACCTGACCAGTAGCTGTCAAGGAAAGTTTACCTACTTAGTTAAATTTAATATTGCGGAAACAGGGACTTAAGAAAATAACTTTTCTTGAATACAACTTATGTTTAATATGTATGTCAATTATTTGGCTAAATCATTAAAAAATGAAAAAACAAACACTGCCATTTTCTTGCGCGAAGGGTATAAGCCAGAGCAAAAAATTTTTTATTCTAGGTTAAATTCTTTAGTAGAGGCTTTTTTTCTTTTCAAATAAGGAGAGGAACGTGTTAAAAGAGACTGTGCCAGTGTTTTTTTAGGGGTAGAAAAGATCGGCTGCAGGGGTGGTGCAATTTCTAAGAGATCCCGCGTTAAATGATCAACATCTTCTTTAGCAGTGGTTGGCTTTAAAGCATCAAAAATTGACCCATTGCCTGCAATGACTTTGGGAAACTCTTGTGAGGATCTAATACAATTTTTCAATAACTTATTTTTATATTTCGGACTTTTTTGCAAGTATTTTAATGCGTTTTGTGATAATGTGGTTCTGGATTCGAATTTATTTAAAACAACCCCAAAAGAAATTGAAAGATTAAAACTCTCTTGTAGTTCTTCAAGTGATTGATAAGCAATATCAAGCCCTGATAAAGCAAATTTTTCAGGTGTTACCGGGGCAAGTAAGTAATCTGCAGATAAAGCACACGCCGCCACCGACTGACCAAGGCTTGGCGGACAATCTACCACGATAACATCATAATGTTTCTTTAAACCTTGCAAGGGCTCTCGATAAACCAAATCTAAAGGTAAATTTTTTAATCGTAAGACTTCATCCAACATGGCATTTTCAAAACGGCTGGGTAATAAATCAATCCCAGGAGCAACTTGCACAATCGAAGATTCAAAAGGATGATTATCTACTAAAACATCTATCATCACTGGCAACCCTTCCGCATCTTGATTAAAAGCGTGCGTTAAATTCCCCTGTTGATCCATATCTACACATAATACCCGGGCACCATACAAACTTGCACGAATCGCAAATTCATACACAAGAGAAGTCTTACCAGTCCCCCCTTTAACAATTTGGAAAACAATCACACGAGGTGTAAAAGAAAATTGGAAAAACCTTCTCGCCGTTTCATGTTCAAAATAAATAAGGCCATTTGTTTTAAAATAGGGGAAATCACGTTCAGTGAGCAAAGAGGCTACCCACGCTTTAGTTTGCCCCAATGAAACGGCCGCATCTGTGATCGTCATTTTAGGATTCATAAAATTCTTATAGTTGATAATCCCAAATTTGTGAAGAAAATTACTATTTTGTTGGCTTAAGTCCATTTAAGCAAATTAACTTACATTAAAACTTTCCCCACATCCACAACTCCCTGTGGCATTTGGGTTATTAAATTTTAAATACTCATTAAGACCCTCGCGCGCGCAACAAATTTCGGTCCCTTTTAAATGCTTAAAGCTTTCAGAATCAATCATGACTTTAATATTTGCTGTCTCAAATATTTTATCTTCTGCTTTAATTTCGTTTGCAAAACCTATAACATACGATAATCCGGAACAACCAGCATTCTTAACACCAAGACGTATACCTAACACGCCTTCCTTGCCTTGTAAGCTTTTTTGAATATATGCCACCGCATCTTCTGTTAACGTAATGTCACTCATTTTTATCCCCCTCTAAATATTTTTCTCGAATTAAATGAACAGCATAATCTACTTCTTGCTCTGTTGTGAAACGCCCAAATGAAAAACGAATAGAGCGATCTGCTTCAATATTTTGAAGCCCCATTGCACGCAAAACATAAGAAGGCAAAATGCTTATTGCATTACAAGCAGCGGCATTCGATACCGCAAGATTTTCTATCTTTTTTAACAAAAGATCTTTCTCTACTCCTTGAAATCGAACATTTAAAATATGAGGCAAACAAAACGCCTCACACCCATTTAAGTAAACATCGGGTAGATCTTGGATCCCCGCCCAAAAACGATCACGCAACTGCTTAATTTTCTCCATTTCTACCTGCATGACTTCTTGCGCTATCCAACTCGCTTCTCCCATACCCACAATTTGATGGGTTGGTAAAGTGCCCGCCCGCAACTTTCTTTCCTGTTCACCACCATGCAATAAAGGTGTTAATCGAACACGTGGGCTATCGCTTATATATAATACACCAATTCCCTTAGGACCATAAATTTTATGCCCTGAAAACGAGATTAAATCAACAGGTAATTGTTGTACGTCAATAACAATTTTACCAAAACTTTGCGCTGCATCTACATGAAAAAAAATACCCCTGTTGCGAGTTAACTCCGCAATAGATTGGATATTTTGTAACACCCCTGTTTCATTATTCGCTTGCATTATCGAAACCAAAATAGTTTCTTTTCTTAACGCTGATATTAAATATTCTATATCTATCAGCCCCTTTTCATTACATTCTAAATACGTCACTGCAAAACCCATGGATTCTAAGTAACCACACGTATCTAAAACCGATTTATGTTCTGTTTTACAAGTAACAATATGCTTTCCTCGAGTCTGATAAGCGAAAGCCACCCCTTTAATAGCAAGGTTATTAGATTCCGTTGCTCCTGATGTAAATAAAATATTACGAGGTACTGCCCGAATACATGCTGCAACTTGTTCACGGGCATTTTCAACCATTTGTTTTGCCTTATCACCAAATAAATGATTTGAGGCAGGATTACCAAAAAAACCCCTTAAAGATAAACATTCATTCATTTTTTGAATAACCCGCTCATCCACCGGCGTGGTAGCGGCATAGTCTAAATAAATCTGTCTTTTATTAGTCATATAAAAAACTATACGCTTTTTTGGATTGCCGTCAACATCCCTTGTAAAATGTTGAGCTCGACTCTAGTAACTTGCCCTTTGCCATATAAACGACGCAAATACAACATTAAATATCCTGGGTATTGTGGATCTAAAAATCGAACTTTAACTAAAATCTCTTCTAAACGATTATAAAAATGCTCCATTTCTTCTGTGGTTGCCAAAGTTTCCTCTAAATCTTCCTTAAGTGTTTGCAATGGTTCTGGTTCTGTTTCAAGTATTGCCACTCGAAGTTCATACGCCATAATTTGAACTGCTTGCGCTAAATTTAAGGAGGAATAAAACGGATTTGCTGGAATAATGACTTGAGAATGGCATTTTGCAAGTTCCTCATTGTGAAGCCCACTTTGCTCCTGCCCAAACACTAAAGCAACATTAAGCGTTGGCATTTGTTTAAGGCGCTTTACCGTTTCATAAGCTGCAGCTCTAGCCGTAAGGAGAGGCCACGATACTTTTCGTGCCCTTGCACTAAAACCCATAACCCATTGACACTCTTTTAAGGCTTCCTCTAACGTATTGGTTACGACCGCTTGCGACAAAACATCCTGTGCCCCGCTCGCGCGATCCAACGCTTCTTTAGAAGGAAATTGCTTAGGAGAAACCAAACATAACTGTTTAAATCCCATGTTTTTTGCTGCTCGTGCAACCGCCCCCACATTTCCTGGGTGAGTTGTATTAATTAAAATAATTTTTATCTGCTCAAACATTAAGTTATAATATCAAACTATTACTTCCAAGATAAATTTATCTCTCATTATCTTAAAGGGTAACTATTGTGTATTTACAAAGTCTTGTGTGGTTATTATGCGCGCTTTATGGCTCTGTATTTGTTTTTGGTAAATTAACCTTAGAATACGCCCCTCCACTTTTTGTAACAGGCGCACGTATGATATTAGCTGGCTTGTTATTATTAGGATATCAATTTTATTTTGATCGAAAAAATTTCTTGGTTAAAAAGGAACATAAAATACCCATTCTCATTATAGGGATCATGGGTGTTTATTTAACTAACGCTCTTGAATTTTGGGGCCTACAATTCCTAGAAGCAGGCAAAGCCTGCTTCCTATATAGCTTTGTTCCCATCGCCACTGCCCTTTTATCTTATGCCTGGTTTTCTGAAAAAATCACCCCAAAAAAATGGTTTGGATTAATTATCGGCATTTTAGGATTTATGCCCTTACTATTAGAATCTCCTATGTCTGCTGGGGAAAATATAGGATCTTTTCTATTCTTATCGTTCGCAGAAATTGCCATTCTAGCTTCGACTATTACAACTTCCATTGGATGGCTTGCCATGCGTGAAGTTATCAAAAA
>CADEGZ010000047.1:9659-15889 GCA_902827015.1 uncultured Pseudomonadota bacterium | reverse complement strand
CGTGCGAGCGCTCGGCCTTGGCCAGCGTCTCGAACCAGTCGGCGATCTCGTCGAAACCTTCGGTTCGTGCCTGTTTGGCCATGCCCGGGTACATGTCGGTGTATTCGTGGGTTTCGCCAGCCACGGCGGCCTTCAGGTTGAGCCGGCTGCCGCCGATGGGCAGGCCAGTGGCCGGGTCGCCCACTGCCTCGAGGAATTCGAGGTGGCCGTGGGCATGGCCGGTTTCGCCTTCGGCGGTGGAACGGAACAAAGCCGCCACATCGTTCTGTCCTTCGATGTCGGCCTTGTTGGCGAAATACAGATACCGGCGGTTGGCCTGCGATTCGCCCGCGAAGGCGTCCTTCAGGTTTTGCTCGGTTTTCGATCCTTTCAAGCCCATGTCGCTCTCCTGTAATGGTAATCGGCGCAGTGCAAACGGTATCTCACGGATCGTGCGGCCGCCAATGCAAAGCCGCTATCCGACATATAGCCAATAACTATTTATTGACCACCGGCAATAGCATAGCCGATGGCGCGCGAATATTCAATCGGCGAGCCATTGGAGCGTACGCCGGTGCAGCGCGCTTTGCGGTGCGACAAGCTCATCGAGCGCGGTGAAATGGTTGCGGCCGGGCAATTCCTCGCACACCGGCACGACCGCATCACCCCAGCGCTCGCGAATCAGCCGGTTCTGGCGCAAAAACTCCTCGCTCTCGAGGGCGCCGACGACACTGGCCAGGCGCGCGTCGTTTGGCGGCGCAAACAGCGCGGGGCTGGCGCGTGCCACCACCGCGGGCGTCAAGCGCAGGTCGATCTGCAGCGAGGGCGCCGCGGCAACCGGCGTCAGCTCGTACAGACCGGAAATCGACACCGCGCGACGCACCAGGCGTGACGGTAGCTCGGGCGACAAGCGCTGGCCATTGCAGGCCAACAGCATCGCGGCCAAGTGGCCTCCGGCCGAATGCCCGGCGACGACACAGCGCGCCGCATCACCACCGAACCGCAGGGCATGGCGATGCACCCAGGCCAGCGCGTGGGCCATCTGCAGTGCAATGACGTCGACCGTCACCGCCGGGCACAGTGAGTAGTTGGGCACCACCACCATCGCCCCGGCCGCAACGAACGGCGTGGCGATGAGTGAGAAGTCGGACTTGTCGAGGGAGCGCCAGTAGCCGCCGTGGATGAACACCAGCACGGGCGCGTTGGGTTGCGCCGCCCGGAACACATCCAGCGTCACCGCGCCGTCCGACATGAAAGGAATGTCGAGTTCGCAGGCAAGCGCGTCGCGGGCCTGCGCCGACGTCTCGCGCCAGCGTGCGATGTGGTGCGCAAATTCGGGCACGCGGCGACGGTTGTCGTATTGCGTGTCGAACCACGCGGCGTTGCCGGTGGTCGAGCCCTTGCCGCGGACTGTCATGTGCTTGCTCCCAGGGCCGTTACGCTCTCACGGAGCGGGCCGCGGCGTCAAGACCGACTGCTAGAATTCGCCCCTGTCGTGGGGGCGTAGCTCAGCTGGGAGAGCGTCGCGTTCGCAATGCGAAGGTCAGGAGTTCGATCCTCCTCGGCTCCACCAAATTAGGAGCATAAACATGGTACATGAAATGAATCTTCGAAAATATTACACTTTTGGCCTTACTTTATTACAACTGATGCTACTTATTGGCACTGCTGGACTAGTACTAACCTGGATCTATGAATATTTAAAATAAATTAACGCTCCGGTGGCACAGTGGATAGCGCGGTCCCCTCCTAAGGGACAGGTCGGCGGTTCAAATCCGCCCCGGGGCACCAATTAAAGAGTGTTCATACCGGAGACATTGGGTTTTCCCCCAATTCCGATGGCACTTTCGTTCACGAACATAATACGGGTCTTAGTTTTCTTATCTAAACAAAGTTACTTGAATATAAGGTTTGTTAGATGGTAACCTATATTTTTTAAAGACAAAGAAGCCGTTATGTCTACATCAATTTTATTACTAAGTGATGCCTTGCGTACTAAAAAAGCTTTTTTAGAAAGATGGAACATTTTTCTAAAAAAACTTGAAGCCCTAGAAAAAGAAGTCGAAAGAAGAACCCAGGCAGGATATGCATTACAAAACCGCATGCCTACTCAAACGGAATTATTACAGCTCTCTACAGAATGTTTATATTTGTCTGAAAGTTATCATGGCAAAGGAAAAGGAAATCTCTCCTGTTTCTATCATTTTTTTTATAGAATTAATGAAAAGGCACAACTTACTTTTTATGAATATAGCGCATTACCGACCTTAAAATCTGCTGATGGCTTTGCATCCCCTTTAGATACAGATAAAAAAAATAAACTACAAGCTAAATATTTTTCAGAAGTGCAAGGCCCTCATATACAACAAGGTGGTCTATGGAAGGGCGGGCGTTCTGCTATCGACAATACTATTTTATCCAATGTTTCATTGAAAGCAGAAGCCGCAGTAACACAAGCAGCAGCAGGATTGAAAAGGCTTTTAGTAGCTTATATACAAAAAAAACAAAAATGGATTATAAAAGAATTGAGAGCACTTAACCCAAGTTCAACAGCTTCTGATTCAGAATTAGTAAGAACCCATTTTCAAAATAGTGCTGGCACTTCAAGCGTTTCAAAAATTAACAAAGATAGCCTTGCATTACAGTTGTTATTAAAGATGGGCAAAACTCTGGAAAATTGGGGGCAATTACCACAAGAGTCCAAAGTGGCAATATGGAAAATGGCCGTTGAAAAATCAGTTACGCCAGGTGATTCTTCTAAGTCACTATTTGATCTTTTTGTTAAATTTGTACAAGAAAATCCAGGGGCGTTTTTCGATGCTTCTAAACAATTACATTGGTTAATTCAAATTACGGGATTATGGAGTGGTAAACTAGTCGTATTCACCAGAACAAAAGTCGAAAATGATTCTCCTATTCGATATATTCCATTTTCTTGGACAAGAAAATACAACCTAGAAAACGTCGTGGGTGGCAAAAAAATTGTTGTTCGTTACGGAAAATCTAAAGAAACTTCCATGATACGCACTAACCAAGGCGCCTACGAACCCCATCATGGCATGTCTATGAGTACGAGTGGACTACTAGAAGGATCAGAAAATCACAATACTCTCCTGTATCAATTAGGGATCCCACTTGATCCAACTGCAACTATTTCTAATATGCATTGTGATATTGAAAAGATCCTAATAGAATCCTATCTTCTAAACCCCAAAATCCCCCGGGATAGACTATTACCAGGAGAGGCTTACTTAACTGTAGGACAAAACTCCGTCTCTGGATCCTCTATTAAAGCTACCCAACATACACAGATTTTTTCTGGGACGATCGAAGAATTTCCAGTCTATTCACAATTAAAAGCTGAACTAATAACCGGTGCGAGATTTGAGGCAAAGATAGAACTTGTACAAGTAGGAAAAAAAGCCGATGCTTTTTACCTTAAATTGACTACAGATAATCCAACTTCTGATCATTTCTTGCAATGTTTGATTGACTTAAAAATGTCACTTCTAAAAAAATTTGGCGGAATTGAAAAAATAGATTTCTTAGTACATTCAATTCCAAATCTAAATGGAAATTTTTCTGTTATTTTTGTACCACATGTGCGCTTAGAAGTTAGAGATAAAAATGTGTTCTACAACCCAGATTCTGGTGAAAATCACGTAGCGCTCGGATTGCCAGCAGAACACCTTCATCTTGCCAATGCGTTAGGCTCATGGGGCATAGATTTCAACAACTCAAATATGCTAGAACCCGCCCTTAAAGGCGGGAGAGAAACCTTAGAAAAACTTTGGGACTTTACTTCAAAATCCGGCACTCGTGATTGTGTATTACAATTTTTTCAAGAAAAACTGGGAGCCACACTATCGTCACAGTCAAAACGTACGCCTATACCTCAAATGGATCCTGGCACTCAATCGTTTTGGAATAGCAAAAGGATAATGTCATATGCGGGTGGTGCCATTTTCGTAGCAAGCACTTTGTTAGTCCTTTACAAAATTTTTAATAAAAAGAGTGGTGACAATATAACAACTCCTGGTTTAGAACCAGGCAGTTCCAATATACCAAAGATTGAACGATAATAAATATCACAGTATACATTTTTTAAGCTCACTGCGCTCTTTAAAAAACTCTGCGGCTAACTAGAGATGACTCGTCTAGAGAACTTGTCCATTTTATAAAGCAGAAAATGGACGCTGTTTCCACTAAGCCACATTTGACCTATTTCCACCACTACCGGCTATCTGATCGCCATCGACCCGCCAACAAGAAAGCTTCCCATGGATCTAAGCATTCCTTTCCTCATCGTAAAAAGTTTTAGCTATATTTTGATGAGCAACGTAGGCAAATTTCGTAAGATTTAAATATACTATGTTTAATAGTAATCAAAACACAGAGAAAAATTAGGAGTTTTTATATTGCTAAAAAAAAGCATACGGCACTTCTTTATTGCGTTAGTAGTCTCTATAATGCCAACATTGGTGTTTGGTCACCAAGCTATCGTCCAAAAAGCTGGAGATTATTATGACGCTAGGGATAATAGTGATCCAAAACACACTCAAAAATATCTTTTATTTGGACAAAATACAGTGTTCGGCAACTTAATAGAGTCTGTAGACAAAGGTAAACTTAAGCCCGACGAGTTATGGGTATTTTTTGATTTCGACAGCACACTTGTTGTTAAAAAAGAGGAAACCCCGGAAAAAAAAGCATTAGATGGGCAACCACGAGGAGCTGATAAACAAAAAATTATTCCAAAAGACTTTCATGATACTACTAATATGCTTTTTGTTCTCCAAGCACTTAATGAGCGCAATATACCTTGGGCAATATTAACAGCACGCCCTGATGAAAAACATCAAGGTATTAATATTCTTAAAAAAGAACTGGTAAAATCTGGTGTTGCACAAGAAAAATTAATGACATTTCTATCTCCAACCTTTCAAAAATATAAAATCGATATTAACGACAAATTACTTTATAAATTCAAACAATATTTATCTTCCCCCAAAAGTCGTAAGTTATTATGGCATGAAGGAGAAATTTCTGAATTTAAATTAAATAACCATAAACACCCTACCCAGGACGGCAACATCATACTTATGGCACATATACCAAAATCCTGGAGCATATACTATCTTTTACAGAAACGACAAGAAAAGCAGTGTTTGCCAAGATTCGTTGTCTTTGTCGATGACTCAAAATCAAATATAATAAAAATGAAAGATAGCATTAACAATAAAGCCGAAATACTAAAAAATCTCTACCCAATAATTGACTTAGCTCCCTTAAATGTATTTGCGAGACAAATCCAATTTGTGTTAATTCATTATGCTCGTCAAAGTAACCAGCTACTTCCAAACAACTTTTTTAATTCTGATGCAAGAATACTCAAATTAAATGGATTATAGAAAAACCAATGCAAATCGTGCTTGAGAAATGCAAGGTTATGACAATGCTGTGTGATATCCACAAAAGAGATGACTAAGGTTTAGTGATAATCATAATTATTTTTTCTCAATGAATGCCTTAATTTTTTTCGCATTACTGCTGGATATTTTTCAAACAACCAATTTAATAAAGTAAAATAAACCTCTACAACAATGCCTTTACCTCAATAATAAGGCATAAGATAATTCCAAAGAGTTATGATCTAAACCATCAGACATGTCTAAAAAACCTATTATGTCAATAACTTTCCCTGGACCTTTCTTTAAAACAATTCCGAAAGATTGACATTCTTCTCGTTGTTTTTTTAAAAGCATGGTTGCGAATAAATAAACGAGTTTTTTAAATAGATTGATGCACTCTCTCAACTTGTCCATCGTGCAACGTTTGGATTTTTCGCATATTCAAAAATAGCCGATGTATCTTCTTCCACTAACGACCTCAGATACATCGTTCACTAGTTATTAGTAGTCCAGGATTATCTTCATCATTGCTATTGCCCATTTCAAAAAACATACTTTTTTTGGTTTTATTTGTCAACTGAAACTATCGAATATACGAAGTATGAGTATGTGGTCAAATCTAGCAAAGTGATAAATATTGCAATTTTTATCCATTTATGAGCACATTTAGATATTTATCCGATACCGTGGTGGCCACCAAGAATTTGTTCTATATTATTTACATATGTCACTTAATTAGCGCTCGAGTTAAAAATATGCTTAACCAAACACCATTTTTTCCGCCTAAATCAAGAGTACCCGTCTTACTCACACAGCAAAAACGGTTACCTAATTATTATT
>CADEGZ010000047.1:0-9649 GCA_902827015.1 uncultured Pseudomonadota bacterium | reverse complement strand
GCCACATTGAAAGCTACTACCATTGATCTTTCCTTAATAAACTTACCAAAATATGCCTTATACACTACTCTACGCATGTTTGCAGCTCTGTTTGCCTCGTTACTTTTTACGTTCGTATATGCAACGCTAGCCGCCAAATATCGCAAAGCCGAATTGATCATGATACCTATCTTAGATATTTTACAATCCGTCCCAGTATTAGGATTTTTAACTTTTACCGTGACATTTTTCGTAGGGCTATTTCCTGGTTATGAAGCAGGCTATGAATTAGCAGCAATATTTGCAGTTTTTACTGCTCAAGCTTGGAATATGGCATTTTCACTCTATCAATCGTTACGTACAGTGCCCAACAATCTAATCGAAGTGAGTAGAACCTTTAAATTTAACCCCTGGCATAAGTATTGGCGATTAGAGATACCATTTGCCATGCCAGGTCTAATTTGGAATATGATGATGTCTATGTCAGGAAGTTGGTTTTTTATCGTTGCGTCAGAAGCAATTTCTGTAGGCGATGTAAGTGTTCAACTACCGGGCATAGGATCTTGGTTGAAAATTGCTATTGATAATAAGGATCTAGGAAAAATTGCTTGGGCAATCTTTGCCATGACAGCCGTGATTATCTTATATGATCAAATATTTTTTCGCCCCATTGTGAAATGGGCAGATAAATTTAATGTTGGGCAAGTTGCTAGTCAATTGAAACCCAAATCTTGGCTTTATGATCTGATCAAAAAAACCAGAATGCTGGTATTATTAGGAAAACCACTTGGCAAGCTTTGTAATTGGATTATACGCATTAAATTTTTTTCTAAACCCACATATTCCAAAAGTGCAAAGCAGAAAAATCCTATTATTGAAAATATATATACTATTCTCTGGCGCATGCTAGTTTTTTCTCTGATCATCGGATCAATTATATTCTTGTACTATTATCTGCAAGCTTATTTAAGTCTACAAACACTATTGCACGTTTTTTATCTTGGCTTCCTTACTCTCTTACGAGTTCTTGTACTAGTTGCCTTGGCTACGATAATTTGGGTACCTATTGGGGTATGGATAGGCTTGCGACCTGGCATGACAGCTTGGATCCAACCTTTAGCACAATTTTTAGCTGCATTCCCTGCCAATATTTTATTCCCTGTAGCAGTGATAGGAATTTTACATTACAACTTAAATACTAATATTTGGCTGTCGTTCTTGATGATCTTAGGTACACAATGGTACATACTTTTTAATGTAATTGCAGGAGCAAGTGCATTCCCTAACGATATGAAAGAAGTGACAAGCATTTTTAAAATACGATCTTGGCATTGGTGGCGAAAGATTATTTTACCCGCCATATTCCCCTATTATGTGACTGGGGCGTTAACCGCCACTGGGGGCTCATGGAATGCAAGTATTGTAGCAGAAGTCGTCAGCTGGGGCACAGTCACATTACAGGCCGAAGGGCTTGGCGCATATATCACTAACGCTACCAATGCTGGTGACTTTCACCAAGTTGTACTTGGGGTAACAGTAATGTCTATCATGATTGTCTTTTGTAATCGTCTATTCTGGAAACGCATGTATGTCTATGCTGAAAAACATACTGGATACAATTAATATGGAGTTATGAATGCAGAAAAAGAATCCCCTTGTAGAAGTAAAAAATGTCCGACATTTTTATAATAAAGGTTCTGGAAGTGACTTTCTGGTATTAGATCATATCAATTTAACATTATATGAAGATGAAATTGTTTGTCTTCTTGGTCGTTCTGGATCTGGAAAATCAACTTTACTGCGTGTTATTTCCGGATTAATTAAACCTACTGAGGGTACAGTAACGTCACCAGATAAAGAGGTAGATTGGGTGAAGAATAATGTTGCAATGGTATTCCAAAACTTTGCTTTATTTCCTTGGTTAACTGTACAAGAAAATGTAGAAGTTGGCTTAGAAAGCTTAAGTATTAAATCTAATGAAATGCAAAGCCGTGCTATCAAAGCAATTGATTTGATAGGACTAGATGGCTATGAAAATGCTAATCCTCGTGAATTATCTGGCGGAATGCAACAACGCGTTGGTTTAGCACGTGCCTTGGTTGTAAAACCGCAGCTCCTATTAATGGACGAACCTTTTTCAGCATTAGATGTGTTAACTGAAGAAATCTTGCGCGCAGATTTGTTAGATTTGTGGATTGAAGGTCAATTAAATACTAAGTGCATTTTTATGGTAACACACAATATAGAAGAAGCAATGTTAATGGCTGATCGTATTATATTGTTTGGCTCTAATCCTGGCAAGATCACAGGAGAGATAACGATTAATTTAGCTCATCCACGAAATAGATTGGCGCCCGACTTTCGTGCGATGCTAGATAATATCTATGCAAAAATGACAGAAAAAGATGAAGTTTCCGCTAAGAATTCTGGCTTATTTTCAGGAATGGGCATGGGTATGGTTTTGCCTTATATTTCAACCAATATTCTCCAGGGATTTATGGAAACACTAGAAACAAATTATCAAGGTAAGGCAGATTTACCTAAACTTTCGGAAATATTGGGTAATAACAATGGAGAGGTTTTACAAATTGCCGAGGTGTTACATCTGTTACGATTGTGTGAAATTGACGATGGCGATGTCTCAATAACACCTAAAGGAAAATTATTTGCCCTAGGTGCCATTGATGAACGGAAAAAAATTTTTAGAGATCATTTGGTCACTTACCTTCCTATTGTAACACGTATTCATGCAGTGTTGGATGAGAGAAAGGATCACTCTGCTCCTATCAGTCGATTTCTAAGTGAATTAGGAGATTATATGCCAACTCTAGATGCTAATGAGACAATGAAGGCAGTTATTTCTTGGGCTCGTTTTGCAGAGTTATTTGCTGTTGATGAAAGCCAAGATAAATTCTATTTGGAATAACAATGCCATATTTTTCTCCTATGATTTCTAAAATAATCGTATTAATTTTATAAGTTATATGTTGTAATCTCACTAAAAACTACACAAAATACTTATTTATTAAGACTAGTGATAATCATAATTATTTTTCCTCAATGAACACCTTAACTTTTTTAGCGCCTCTGTTTGGATCTGCCGCACACGCTCACGGGTTAACCCAATTGCAAACCCAACTTGTTTTAAAGTAGCGGGTTCATATCCAAACAAACCAAATCGCCTTATAATCACTTCCTTATATTTATCCGGCAATTCTGCTAACCAAGACTTAACATTTTCTTCTAAATTCTCTTGCTCTAATGTTACCAATGGATCTTGTGCTGATTCGTCTGTTAAAGTATCTAGCAATGAATAATCAAAAATCAAAGTTTTTTGTAGATTTTGAGGAATGTTACCTTCCCACAATAAAAAAAAATTTTTGATTTCTTGTAAGGGCTTTTTCATCTCCTCTGCAATTTCTTTTAAACTGGGATAACGTTCGTTTTGGTGCGCTAATTTTTTAACCACTTTAAAACAATGTATAATATCTTTTAAAACATGGATCGGCAAGCGCACAACACGAGATTGATTCATAATGGCACGTTCTATGGATTGGCGGATCCACCAAGTTGCGTATGTTGAAAAACGAAAGCCTCGCTCTGGATCAAACTTTTCAACTGCATGCATTAAACCCAAATTTCCTTCTTCAATAAGATCGGCAAGTGGGATCCCATGATGTATGTAACGTCGTGCCAGTTTTACCACAAGACGCAGATTACCTTCAATCATCTTTTGGCGAGCTTGCTTATTCCCTCTTTTTAGCTCTTTTGTTAATTTTATTTCATCTTCTGCAGACAAAAGTGCACAATACCTTATTTCATTCAAATAAGTTTGAGTAATATCACGAATATTTGTATGAAATAGAGAACGATCACCGCTCATTTATCGCTCCTATAAACTTTTATTATTCTTTTGACCTTTAATTTTTAATTATGTGCGGAAGATTTTGAAATTTTAACCAGAAATTTTCTAAAAAATGGTTCAAACTTAGGCCCACCCCAACGAATAATTGCTGCAATGGTTAAAAATCTGCTGGTGCGCCCAATGGCTGAAGCAAGCAAAAACCATCCTAAGTTTAATTGCATCACACCCGCTCCAATGGTGAAGATTTTATAGGGAATAAAAGGGGTAAAACAACCAAATAAAATGGCAAAAAAGCCCCATTTTTGAAACCACTCCATCATCATTTGGTAATAGTTGGCATATCCCATTATTTTAATAAAAGGCTGGATCAAAATTTCAAATGCAAAAAATCCTAACCCATATCCTACAATGCCACCTAAAAAAGAGGTTACAATTACAACGAAAGCAAAATTAAAAGCCCGTTTAGGCTCTGCAAAACTCATTGGTATTATCATAAGCAAAGGAGACACTGGAAATAATGAAGAGTCAATAAAACTTAAAAACCCCAAATACCAAATGGCATGTGGATGCTTAGCCCATTGCAGCGCCTTATCATACCAAGAAATTAAAAAATTAAACTGCACCTATTTTTCCCTTTTTTATGAATCGACCCATTATACTTACACCACCTTTGAAGAGCTATCGCTTTTTTAAAGGCTATATATAAAAACAGTATTCTGTTTATTTTATGCAACCATTCGCATAAATCTTAATCTAAAGCTTAAAGGGTATATTAAAAAATCAAGAAGAGTTAATTAAACAATGACAAATTTATCTGCTCAACAATTAAGAGATGAGTTTAAAGTTCATTTGGATAAATGGCAGAATATCGATAACAACCCCCTCGAACAACAACAAGTTCTATCTGAAATCCAAAAATGGAGTGCCAATCTTGAAAAATTTATCCAAGAAAAACTTGCGTTACTTGAAACTGATTTTCAAGAATACTCCCTACAAGACGAATATCTTCGATCGGTTAGTGAAGGATTTGATGATGTAGAACAAATCATGAAAACACATAAAACTTTAATTGATGTTGCCAAAGGCGCCACCATTTCTAACATCCTTGAAAAAATTAAAAAACATTATACGCACTATTTTGTACCCCTATTAAATATAATAGCAAAGTTAGAAAATGATTATGTATCCATTACTACTAAAACCATCGTTGATAAAGGAGCAATCGTTGAAAAAATAGAAGAACATTTAAAAGAACTAAAGAAAGAAAAGCAACAAATTAAGAGCCATTTCTTTGATTTTAATCGAAAAGAAAAATATCTTAAATTAATAATGGAAATTAAAAAGTTAGAGCTTCGCAAAAAAATAATTCGGCTTACCTTGCACCATCATAAACTCAATTTATATTATTTTAATCATGACAGACCTCCAGAACTAAAAGAAATTAAAGAAAAAGCTGATAAATTAAGAGATGAACTTTATACCATAGAAAAGGAGATCAATCATGGTCAATCAATATAAAAAATTAATTATGAAGCTTAACGAGTATGAAGAAGTATTAAAACAATATGAACAATTAAAAAATCATGAAGGTTTACGCGATAAAGTTTCATATAAAAACAAAAATATTGCCTCTGGGTATAAAAGAGTTAAAGTTCGAGCATTCCATAAAAAAGAAAACTCCAAAAATACTCCTAAAAGTCGCCCTTCTTAATAAAATTACTTATTTCATTACTTCCATTTCCGATTCTTTAAATTGTACAATTATTGCCGCAAATAACAATATTACCATACCAAATATTTGTTGATTTGACAAAGTTTCCTCTAAAATCCATATACCAATTATAACCGTAGACAACGGTTCTAAAACTGAAATTAAAGCAGCTTTTGTGACGTTGGTTTTCTTTAAGCCAATGAATAACAACCATAAAGGCAAAACCGTGCCTAAAAATGAGAAACCCACATATTGAAACCAATGGTACTGTGTTTGAGGAACCCTAAAATCTCTTTCATATAAACAAACCAAAAAAAAGAAAAAAGTATTACCCAAGCAAATCATAAAACTTGCCAACAAAGGTGGTGTATTTTTACTAACTCTCTTGCTGGCATAAAAATAAATCCCATAAAAAAAAGCAGACCCTATTGCTATCCAAATACCATAGACATCAAATTCCAGTGTATCGGTTACAGATAATAAAACAATCCCAGGGAAAATAAGACACATTGCTAATGTTTCAAAAGCGGTTAGCTTTTTTTTATCAATACCCCAACTTAAAAATGCCACTAATACTGGAAAGGCATAAAATATTACCATTGCAACACCACTGCCAATATAGGGTATGGAGCTAAAAAAGCAATACGTAGATAAACCGTAAAAAATGCCCCCCAGAAAAAAGCAGGAAATTAAGCCTTTCAGAGAAATTGCCGTATGGGAAGAATACCCTTTAATAAAGGGGAAAATAAAAATGCTTGCCAGTAAAAAGCGCCAAAAAAGCATATGATGTGCTAAAAACCCACCTTGAAATAACCGCACCCCAAAATAACCAATTGTACCAAAGGTGATACCAGATAAAGCAACGCAAAGCGCGGGGGAAAAAGTATTAATAGATCTATTCATTATACTCTTCGCACTTGAATTTTAGTATATTTTCATAAAATTAACGAGATGGCTCTACAACCAAATAAAAAGTCTCACCTTGTTTTATCATACCAAGCTCTGTTCGGGCACGTTCCTCAAGCGCCTGAGGGTTAAGCTTTAATGCTTCTACTTCTGCATCTAGCTTTACATTTCTTAAAGTTAACCTTTCGATCCCATCCCGCTCTGCCACAATTGCTTTATTCAAACGTATGATATCTAAAACAGATCCTTCACCTTGCCAGAGACGATATTGAAGAACAATGAACATAAGCGTTAAACCTAAGGCCAACAATTTTTTCATTTAATCATCTCTTATGTTTAAAAGCAGCGACACCTGCATATTTTGCAGTAGATCCCAGCGCCTCTTCAATTCTCAGTAATTGATTATATTTGGCAACACGATCTGTTCGACACAAAGAGCCCGTTTTAATTTGTCCTGCATCAATCGCAACAGCAAGATCAGCAATAAGTGTATCCTCTGTTTCACCCGAACGATGAGAAATAATGGTGGCAAAATTAGCCTCTCTTGCCATTTGAATCGCATTACAAGTTTCAGTTAAAGTACCTATCTGATTTGGCTTAATTAAAATTGCATTTGCAACGTCTTCTTTAATTCCACGCATTAAAATTTTAGTATTGGTTACAAATATATCATCCCCTACTAATTGAACTTGTTCCTTTAACGTTTCTGTTAACAATTTCCACCCTGGCCAATCCACTTCTGCCATTCCATCTTCCAAAGAAATAATAGGGTACTGTTTAACCCACTTGCTTAAATAGGAAACCCATTCTTCTTGGTTAAAAGTTTTGTTTTCAGATCTTAGATAATATTGGTTTTCATTATAGAACGTACTACTTGCTAAATCCAAAGCAAGATAAATATCTTTTCCTGGCTCTAAACCAGCTTTTTCAACAGCCTGTAATATTAATTGCATTGCCATTTCATGAGAAGGCAAATTAGGCGCAAAACCGCCCTCGTCGCCAACATTTGTTACTAAGCCCTGTTGTTTTAATAAAGTTTTTAATGCTTGAAAAACTTCGACACCATACCGCAATGCTTCTTTAAAAGAGGGAGCACCTGCCGGAACAATCATAAACTCTTGAATATCAAGGTTATTGTCGGCATGCACTCCCCCATTAATGACATTCATCATAGGAACAGGCAAAATAAAAGTGCCTACCTTGCCTTGTCTTAGATATTGATAAAGAGGAAGTTTAACAGCACCTGCAGCAGCTCGTGCAACCGCAATAGAAACAGGCAAAATAGCATTCGCCCCTAACTTTTTCTTATTAGGCGTATCATCGAGTCGAACCAAGATATCATCAATACCCTTTTGGTGACGTACATCGTGCCCTATTAATGCTGAACGTATTTCCATTTGAATATGATGGATCGCATTTAATACGCCCTTACCACCATAACGCGTTCCACCATCTCTTAATTCAACCGCTTCATATTTTCCAGTAGAAGCGCCTGAGGGAACACTGGCTCGCCCTACAACACCAGTCTCTAAAATAACTTCCACTTCAACCGTAGGTGTTCCCCTAGAATCTAAAATTTCAAGCGCCTGTATATCCTTAATTTCAGCCATATTTCACAATCTCGTCTAACTGCTTTAAAAGGCCCAACAAATCTTCCATCTGACTCAAAGGCCAGGCATTCGGGCCGTCGCTAAACGCATTGTCCGGATCAGGATGAGTCTCCATAAATACCCCTGCCACACCTACTGCAACGGCTGCACGTGCCAAAATAGGAACAAATTTTCGCTGCCCATCAGATGCTTTCCCTTGACCACCTGGTAGCTGCACCGAATGCGTGGCATCAAATACCACTGGACAATTTGTTTCCTTCAAAATGGCTAATGAACGCATATCGGATACTAAATTATTGTATCCAAAACTAACGCCACGTTCACAAACCATCACAGCTTGGTTACCCATAGCACGTGCTTTAGAGACCACATTAACCATATCCCAAGGCGCTAAAAACTGCCCTTTTTTGATATTAATAGGTAAACCTAAACTTGCAACATTTTGAATAAAATTGGTTTGACGACATAAAAAAGCAGGTGTCTGTAATACATCAAACACTGAAGCTACCTCTGATAACGGTGTGTCTTCATGTACATCTGTTAATATGGGTACACCAATGCTCTTTTTAACCAATTCTAAAATACGTAACCCTTCTTCAAACCCTAATCCTCTAAAACTTTCATGCGAAGTACGGTTGGCTTTATCAAAAGAAGATTTATAAATAAAATGGATCCCCAAACGTTTGGTCATTTCTTTTAGGATCCCCGCGGTTTCGAGTGCAAGCGTCTCACTTTCAATAACACAAGGGCCTGCTATTAAAAAAAAGGGCTTTTGGTTACCAATGTGAACTCCGCATAATGGCATAATAGACGTCATTTTTAAATATCTCCCCTCTGCTTCAAAATGGCAGCTTTAATAAATTGCGTAAATAAAGGATGACCATCCCGTGGGGTTGAGGTAAACTCCGGGTGAAATTGGCAAGCAACAAACCAGGGATGCTCCGGTAGTTCTATCATCTCTACGAGTGTTCCATCTACCGAACGGCCCGACACTTTAAGTCCCGCTGCTTCCAATACCTCAATTAAATGGTTATTCACTTCATAACGATGCCGATGCCGCTCTAAAATAGCGGCTTTTCCATAAATTTTTTCCGCCAAGCTTCCAGGCACTAAGTAGCACTTTTGTCCACCTAATCGCATAGTTCCACCCAGATCTCCCTTCGCGTCTCGAATTTCCACAGTGCCTTCATCCGTTTTCCACTCCGTCACTAAAGCAATAACAGGATAAGGTGTTGATGGATCAAATTCCGTACTATTGGCGTTTGTCATTGAAGCTTTATGCCTAGCAAACTCAATAACTGCAATTTGCATTCCCAAACAAATTCCTAAGAAGGGCCGTTTTTCTTCTCGAGCAAATTGTACGGCTTTAATTTTTCCTTCTACACCACGATTTCCGAATCCTCCAGGAACTAAAATGGCATCAAATCCCTGTAAGACCTTAACACCTTGATGTTCTACTTCTTCTGCGTCTACATACTCTACTTGAACACGCGTTTCTGTATGAATACCAGCATGCACCAATGCTTCGTTTAAGGACTTATAAGCATCCATAAAGTTGACATACTTACCAACCAAGTA
>CADEGZ010000046.1 GCA_902827015.1 uncultured Pseudomonadota bacterium | reverse complement strand
ACGCTGGATGGCGCGTAGTGGTATGCATCAGGACGCGCGAAAATGGCAGGATTGACATTTTTGACGCACCGACCGTAAGGTGTGGCCGAAGGGTGAGTGCCATGAATGGCACGAATCAGCGAGTGTTGCAACAACGCATAAAATTCAAGTGCGAAGGGTATAACATTGAATTTGGCATGGATTTCCAGGTAAACTGTTCACCGATGGTACCCTCTTTGGTCCCCTCGTGACGATAAACTGTGAACTCCGCTAGGCCTGGAAGGGAGCAACGGTAACAGGGATTCGGGTGCCGAGGTGTGGCTATAGAGGGGCCTCCTAATTTTTTAAAAGTAATATTCATAACTGTGGTTGTTTGAAATTTCATGAGCCAATTATTAGCACTTGCTAGAAGATATAGGCCTCGTACTTTCCAAGCGATGGTGGGGCAAGAAGTGGTACTTCGCTCGCTTTGTAATGCACTTGAAGCAAAGCGTTTGCATCATGCTTATCTTTTTACCGGCACAAGAGGTGTTGGTAAGACAACTATTGCACGTATTTTAGCTAAATGTCTTAATTGTGAGCAGGGGATCTCTGCAACCCCTTGTGGTACATGCCAGATTTGCCAAGAAATTGATAAAGGCAATTTTATTGATTTAATCGAAGTAGACGCTGCGTCTCGTACTAAGGTGGAGGATACTCGCGATCTACTCGATAATGTGCAATATTTACCTGCACGTGGTCGGTTTAAAATTTATTTAATCGACGAAGTTCACATGTTGTCTAACCATAGTTTTAATGCATTATTAAAAACGTTAGAGGAGCCTCCTTTACACGTTAAGTTTTTATTAGCGACGACTGATCCGCAAAAATTGCCCTTAACAATTTTATCTCGCTGCTTACAATGTCATCTTTGGCGATTGCCGTTTGAAACGATTGTTAATTATCTTGCAAATATCTTGCAACAAGAGGGAGTTTTCTTTGAAAAAGAGGCTTTGCAAGAATTGAGCCGTGGAGCAGATGGTAGTCTTAGAGATGCTCTGAGTTTATTGGATCAAGCGCTCAATTTTGGTAATGGCCGGGTAGAGGTAACAGCTGTTCGTTTGATGTTAGGGTTTTCTGAAAAAGAATTGTTATTAGATTTGTTGGTAGCAGTGGCAAATGGAAACAGTCGAGAAGTTTTACAAAAAATTCAGCAATTGGCCGAGAAAACACCGGATTTTTCGAATTTGTTAACTGAATTGTTAGAAATGATCCATCACATTGCCATTGCAGGAAGTGTTCCAGAAGCATTGGAAGAAAGTTGTGAGGAGCGTGAGGCTATTCTGAAATTGGCAGAACAAATACCTCCCGAAGAAGTGCAGTTGTATTATCAAATTGGCTTACAAGGACAACGAGATTTGCCTTTTGCACCCAATCCCAAAATGGGTTTCGAAATGGTATTGCTTAGAATGGTGGCTTTTCAGCCGGTTGGAGTGTCGCGTTTTATTGCTAAAGCAACGCTAGCATCGGGTCGCTCTAAATCACCAGAAGAAACTCAAAATTTTATAGTACGTTCGGAAAAATCTGTGGATTCTGTCATTGCGAGCATAGCGAAGCAACCCGGTGAAAATTTTTTGGAAAATATATTTGAAGATACTGCCACTTCGCTAAAAGAAACGAAGATAATAAGCGACATACCCGAATGGAGTGTTGTTATAAGCCATCTTAATTTAAGTGGTTTAACAAAAGTATTAGCCGAGCATTGTATTATAACGGAATGGACTGCTGATTTTATACATTTAACCTTAAATAGTGAACAAAAACTTTTGTTAAATAAACGCTATGAAGGGCGATTGCAAGAAGCACTGTGTCGTTACCTTGGAAAAGATCTTCATTTAAAGATCACAGAAGGTGAAATTGTTGGGGAAACGCCTGCTATGCAAAATCAACGTCTTGTTGAAAAAACACAGCAAGAGGCCTATCAAATGATCGAAGTTGACTCAAAAATTCAGAAGCTTATTCAAGCTTTTGATGCAAAAATTGAAGATGTTTTGCTTAAAGATAATTAGAGGTAAGGATAATAGTATGAGTAATCCATTTGAACAATTTATGCAGCAAGCAAAAAATATTCAAGAGACTTTTAAAAAAGCGGAGGAGGATTTAAAGGGACTAAAGATTGTAGGCGAAGCGGGTGCTGGGATGGTGAAGATCACTATGGATGGGCGTCGGCGAGTGCATAAAATTGAAGTGGATGATGAAATTTATAAAGAAGAAAGATCTATAATCTTGGATCTCATCATGGCAGCTTTTAATGACGCTTTGAATAAAGTGGATGAGGCAACTAAAACAAAGATGGCGCAATTTGCAACACGTTTTGGGTTACCTGCTAATTTTAACTTTCCATTTGGCTTTTAGGAAACGCCGCAATGAGTTTTAGTCCACTCATTAATAATTTAATTGCAGCGCTGCGATGTTTACCAGGTGTTGGGCCAAAAACAGCGCAACGTATGGTTTTTCATTTGTTAGAACGCGATAGAGAAGGAGGACGGCACCTGGCTCAAGCATTGGAAGAAGCAGTTACTAAAGTAGGTCGTTGTCATCAATGCCGTACTTTATGTGAAGAATCTTTATGTTATTTGTGTAATAATCATTCGCGCGATCAAACGGTTTTGTGTGTTGTTGAAACACCAGCTGATGTTATGGCGGTAGAACAGACAGGTGGCTATCGAGGTGTCTATTTTGTTTTGATGGGGCATTTATCGCCACTAGATGGAATTGGGCCTGAAGATTTGGGTATGGATTTGTTTCGTGCACGCTTGGAACAAGGTGAAATAAAAGAGGTTATTTTAGCCACAAATCCTACGGTAGAAGGCGAAGCAACTGCACATTATTTGGCTCAATTAGTAAAAGAGCGATATATCCAAGTAACAAGAATTGCTCATGGTGTTCCTTTTGGCGGAGAGTTAGAGTACATTGATGGGGGAACATTAGCACGTGCTTTAGTAGCTCGCGCCCCGGTTTAAACGGAATATAAAAACTTGATTAAAGAGGTAAAGGTAATGGTGGAAAATACAGAAAAACAAACTTTTGGTTTTCAGGCTGAAGTCAAACAATTATTGCATCTTATGATACACGCTTTATATAGCAATAAAGAAATCTTTATCCGTGAACTTATTTCCAACGCCTCGGATGCAGCCGATAAACTTCGGTTTGAGTCGCTGCGTGATCCTATGCTAATGGTTGATGATCCAGATTTAAAAGTTTGGATAACGCTTGATAAGGAAGCTCACACCATTACAATTCGAGATAATGGAATAGGAATGACACGTGAAGAAGTGGTGCAGAACTTAGGAACTATTGCCAGATCAGGCACACGGGAATTTTTAAACAGTCTTACTGGGGATAAAGCAAAAGACTCTAAGTTAATTGGTCAATTTGGTGTAGGTTTTTACTCTTCTTTTATTGTTGCCGATAAAGTTATTGTAACCACACGCCGTGCAGGTGTTCCTGAAGGTGAGGCCACGCGTTGGACATCTACAGGGGAAGGTGAGTATGACATTGAAACAGTTAGCTATCCTAAAAGAGGGACTGAAGTCGTTTTGCATCTTAAACAAGAGGAAGAAGAATTTTTAAATGATTGGCGTTTAAGGCATATTATTACTAAGTATTCGGATCATCTTACTTTGCCTGTGATTATGCAAAAAGAAAAGGGTGAGGAAGAAGGTGAGGGAGAAAGTGGGGAAGAAGTTGTTAATCGAGCGACTGCTTTATGGACATTGCCAAAAAGTGAGATTACAGAAGAACAATACAAAGAATTATATAAACATGTTGCCCATGATTTTGAAGATCCATTAATGTGGAGCCATAATAAGGTTGAAGGAAAATTAGAATATATTTCCTTGCTTTATATTCCAGCGCGCGCCCCTTTCGATTTATGGCAAGTCGGAAAAACACGGGGTCTTAAATTATATGTTAAACGTGTTTTTATTATGGATGACGCTGAGCAATTTTTACCACATTACTTGCGATTTGTGCGTGGTATTATCGATTCTAATGATCTTCCTTTAAATATTTCTAGAGAGATTTTACAAAACAATCGAGTTATTGATGCCATTAGAACGGCAATTACCAAAAGAGTTTTGGGGATGCTAGAAGAGCTGGCCGAGGATAAAGATAAATATCAAAAATTTTGGAAAGAATTTGGTCAAGTTCTAAAAGAAGGTCCTGTTGAAGATTTCGCAAATAAGCAACAAATTGCAAAACTCTTAAGATTTGCAAGTACCCATGTGGATAACGAAAAACAGGATGTTTCACTAGCAGAGTATATTGCTAGGATGCCTTCAGGACAAAGTAAAATTTATTATGTTACTGCGGAAACATTTAATGCTGCAAAACACAGTCCACATTTGGAAATTTTTCGTAAGAAGGGTATTGAGGTTTTATTGTTATCTGATCGTGTAGACGAATGGGTTATGGGCCACTTAACCGAATTTGAAGGAAAGCCTTTACAATCGATTACTCGCGGAGGGTTAGATTTAGGGGAATTGACGGATAAAACAGCTGAGGAACATTATAAGCAAGTAGAAGGCGATTTCTCAGAAACTTTAAATAAGATCAAAGAAGTCTTAAAAGAAAGCGTAAAAGAAGTTCGGTTAAGTCGTCGTTTAACCGATTCACCAGCTTGTATTGTTTTAGATGAACAAGATCTCAGTAGCCAAATGGAACGTTTACTGAAAGCCTCGGGACAACCTGTTCCTATTCATAAGCCTATTTTAGAATTGAACCCTGATCACATGATGATTAGGCACTTAAGAGAAGAGCAAGATACAGCACGACTTGAAGACTGGGCACGTATTTTATTAGATCAGGCCATTTTAGCAGAAGGTGGTCAATTAGAAGATCCGGCCAGCTTTGTGCGACGCTTTAATAAGCTATTGTTAGAGCTTACAAAATAAAAGCTTGGTGTTATGCATAAAAAATATTGTACTTTGGTTTTAATTATTGCTTTATCAAGTTGTGCTGCAGTTGTACAAGGATATCCAATGCCTACACTGTCGAAAAAAAGTATTGAAGAAAAATTTGTGGCGGCGGAACAAGGCTTTACCAAGCGCTGGCGGGCGTTTGCAAGAAATAGAAAGTTTTTTTCGTTTCCAAAAAAATTTACTGATGAGCAAATTCTTGCTGAATTTGATAATGTGATTGCAACTAGAAATGCAGTTTATTACGAAAATCCTGGGCAACAACCGCTACTCTCAACGCAAGATTTCGAGCGTTCACAGGAATTGTTAGTGGGCGGGTTTTATAAGGCATCGCATCTAATTGCATTTTCTTATAATTACAGTCATCCCAGCTATAACTCTAGTAATGTAACTCTAAATGGCTATAGATTTTTAGCACTGGAGGGACCACAAAAGCCTGAACATGTCGGGCATTTTAAACGTTTATTAATCAATTACAATGTAAAAAAAGTAGTACGCTTAACCAATGATGTTGAAGGCGGGGTATTTAAGTCAGAAAATTATTGGCATGGAAATGTCACAAAAAAAGATAATGGCCAACAATTGCTTACATATACCTTGCCAGAAGAACAAGAGTGTCAACCCTATAGTTTTACCTATTATGCTATTGATGATTGGGCAGATCATACCGGTGCCAATCACAAGATGTTATTAGACTTTGTGCAACAGGTGCGCAAAGATTATCAGCCTGGAGATTTGATTGCTGTTCATTGTAGTGCTGGTGTTGGGCGTACTGGTACATTTATTGCGGCATTTTTAATCCTAGATGAAATAGATAAACAACTAAAAAGTGGTGTGAGCGTTGATAAATTGGATCTCAGTATTGAAGAAATGGTTTATAAGATTACTTTGCAGCGTGCATATTTAGTTGGAGAAAAGGCGCAATATTTAACTTTATACAAATTAGTACAAGAATATTTAGAAACAATTTAGATCCTGGGTGCTAATACTTTCTCAAAAGATGTGTCTACGATTCCTAATGTTTCTAGTAAGTGGCTTTTGGCTTTACTAAAGTTCAATTCTGGGGTGTCTTCAGTATTAATTAAAACATGTGGTAATGGATTTTTAGCGTTAAAATGAATATGTGTTAGGAAATCATGCCATGTGGTGTCATTTTGAATTTTAGCTAAATCTCGTTGTGCATTACGTGCGATAATTCTGCGTCGCAATTCCTCTTCTCGTAAAAAACATTCAAATACCAGTAGTGGTATTTGCGCACTAGAAACTAATTCTTGTATTTTTGTGATCCAGGTTGGATTGTTTATTAGTAGATGTTTCCAAGGTAAATCTAGTAGCACAGTTTGTTGGGCAGACAAATTAAGTGCAGCTAAATTTAATAAACTTTGTATGATCTTAGGCTCTATATCAATTATATATTGCTTGTTACGTTCTAGAGAAAAAGGGTCGCCTACGCAATCAATTTCTAGCCAAGTGCATCCTAGCTTTGTCACGATAGGCTTTGTAAAGGTGCTTTTACCGGCACCGGGTGGCCCACTGACCAGGATCAGACACGGATTATACATAATCTCACTTATCAGTACTTGTTAATGCTTATTGTGTGTGTTTTTTTTACGGATATGCCGTTGGGTTCGGATAAATATAAAAGGTGGTAAACAAGAAATAATGATCCCAGTTAATAAAAGCCAAGCGTATTCCGTAGCCGTGTGATGTACTTCTATATCGGAAGGTCTGACAAACCCAATTAAGAACGCAACAAGGCATGTAATGGCCCCCATCCCTCCGACTAACCAAGCTCCCAATTTACCACCTGGAATTTGATAAGCTCTAATAACGTTAGGTTGGCTATAGCGCAATTTAATTAAAGCTAAAAATAAAATAAAGTACATGATCAAATAAAGTTGTGCAGCGAGTGTGTTAATGATCCAATAGGCTGCGTGAATACTGGGGTTAAAAACAAATAATGATATTAATAATGTTCCACAAATGCCTTGTAGGTATAAAAGAGCAGTAGGCACCTCTGCGTGATTAATTTGCATAAACAGCTTAGGCATATAACCTTCTTTTGTGCTGCTTAATAAACCTTTACTGGGGCCAATGATCCAGGTATTTAGAATGGCAAAGCTACCAATTAGTGTAAGCGCGGCTAAAAATGGAGCTGTCCAATTAAGCCCAAATGCATTAAAGAAAAGATGAAAAGCTTGCATTGGGCCGGAAATAAGGCTCATGTTCTCTTTTGGGATAACAGCCGCGATAGAAAGTGAGCCTAAAATATAGATCAGTAATATAATAATTGTGGCAAGAAAGATTGCAGTAGGGTAATTGCGTTTTGGATTTTTAACATTTTTAATGTGATAAGCCGGGATCTCCATGCCACAAAGCCCTAATAAGATAGCGGTGAAAGTGACAAGGGTGCTTAAATCAGTAGAAGGAATAAGGGCTTCTTTAGAGAATGTTAAAAGGCCTTTTGTTTCAGCATTTGGTAGTTGGCTACAGCCGAGTAAAATTAATACGATCCCTGGGATCAGAGTTCCTAAAATAACGCCAATAGTACTTAAAAAACTGGAAGTTTTAATGCCAGTGAAATTAAGGAGAGTAGTACTCCAAAGCACGATTAGCATGGTGGATACTAGAAAGATTTTGTTGCTTTCAAGTGCAGGATCAAAAAGATAAGCAGTGGTGGCTGCAATAAAGGACAAGATAGTTGGCAGCCAAACAACACTTTCCATCCATTGTAACCAAACAGCTAAAAAACCTAAGTTGGGTCCGAACGCTTCTTCTACCCAGAGATAAACACCACCCTCCTTAGGCCATCCAGAAGCAAGCTCAGCACAAGCGAGTGCAACTGGAATAAAAAAGCATAGAGCTGCGATTAGGAAAAAAGTAATGGATTGTGTTCCGAGGAGAGCAGTCGTCGGGAGATTACGCAAGCTAATAATTGCAGATACACTTAACATAGAAAGAGTAAACATTCCTAGAAATTTTAGGGGGGAAGGCGATATAAGTTTATTCACAAACTTCCTTGGTATTAGTTACGTAAAAACCTTAGTCTATCATAATTTTTAGATGCACATAAAGATGGCTCATGTCGTTTTTGACACTCTCTCCTTTTTAGGGTACGTCGAAAACAACTATCCTGTTGTTTTGTGTCTCGATATACTAGTGCTTTACTTTGCAAGAGGTTGATGAATGGCAGAGATTATTCAATTCTCGCATGCGAATGGTTTTCCAGCGTTGACTTATAAAACTTTGTTGGATTCTCTTCAAGAACAATTTATTGTTCATTACATCGACATGCTAGGGCACAATCCAGATTTTCCAGTTGCTGCAGATAATTGGACAGATCTTTCGAATGAATTAATCTATACTTTGGATAGTTCTGATCTTGGAAGTGTTATTGGTGTGGGGCATTCGTTAGGAGGAGCGATTACTTTATTTGCAGCACTCTCTAGACCAGATTTATTTAAAGCAATTGTTTTATTGGATTCACCTATTTTTGCCTTTCCCAAAGCGAAAATAGTGCAGTGGTTAAAAAAGATTGATCGAATGTCTTGGATCACTCCAGGAAGGCGTGTTATGAGGCGCCGAATCCATTGGTCTTCTTTTGAAGAGGCGTTGATGTTTTTTCGTTCGCGGCCCTTATTTAAGAATTTTGCGGAAGAAAGTTTGCGTGATTACGTAACATATGCCACACAAGCAACTGAGGAAGGGCGGTATCTTAGATTCGATCCGCATATTGAGGCAAAAATTTATCATACTTTACCGCATAACTACTCGGAATATAAGAAAAAATTGCAGATCCCTGGGGTTGCATTGATTGGCAAAAAAAGTGATGTGGTGCATAGTATGGATCAGCGTAACATGGAAAAAAAATTTAATATTCGTTGTAAAAAAGTGGAAGGTGGTCATTTGTTTCCGTTTGAATATCCTATAGAGACAGCGATGGCTATTAAAGAAGCAATTTCTGAAATGTTGGAGTTAGGGTAAGTATTGTGGAAAAGATTTGGTTAAAAAGCTACCAAGATGGGGTTCCGGCTGTTATTGATGCCGAAAAATATTCTTCACTTAAAGAACTTTTTGAAGAGGCTTGCAAAGAATTTTCAGATCGTCCTGCTTTTGTTAATATGAAAAGAACGTTAACTTATAAAGAATTAGAAAAGAAAAGCAGAGCTTTTTCAGCATATTTACAGAGCGTTTTGAAATTAAAAAAAGGAGAACGCGTTGGATTAATGATGCCAAATTTGTTACAATACCCGGTTGTATTATTTGGTACATTAAGAGCGGGGTATGTAGTGGTGAATATTAACCCTTTATATACAACTCGAGAATTACAGCATCAACTTAAAGATTCTGGTAGTAAGGTAATTGTTGTATTATCAAATTTTGCAAACACTGTGGAAAAAGTTTTACAAACAGTAGATATCAAATATGTAATTGTTACTGAAGTTGCAGACATGTTACATTTTCCAAAATCTTGTGTCATTAATTGGGGTGTTAAATATGTTAAAAAAATGATCCCAAAGTGGGACATTAAGGATTATAGAAAATTTACCGATGTTTTAAAGTTAGGTGAAAAATGTGAATTTAAGGAACTGGATTTACAAGGGGATGATATTGCCTTTTTACAATATACAGGGGGTACAACAGGGATCCCTAAAGGTGCTATGTTAACACATAAAAATATGGTCGCAAATGTTGAACAGGCTTTTTCTTGGATAAAACCAGGGATTAAACTTGGCAAAGAAGTTATTATTACTGCTTTGCCTTTGTATCATATTTTTTCCTTAATGGCTAATTGCCTAACATTTTTGCGTGCAGGAGCGTTGAATGTATTAGTGACTAATCCAAGAGAAATACAAGAATTTATTAAAATATTACGCCATTATCCTTTTACAGCAATTACAGGGGTTAATACTTTGTTTAATGCTTTATTAAATCGACCAGAATTTTCTCAACTTTCCTTTAAAGATTTAAAGGTTACTTTAGGTGGGGGGATGAGCGTACAACATTCTGTAGCGTTGCGTTGGAAAAAAATCACAGGTGTTCCTTTATTGGAGGCTTATGGATTAACAGAAACGTCCCCTGCAGTTTGTATTAATCCTTTTAGCCTTAATGATTATAATGGCAGTATTGGTTTACCGATTCCTTCCACGGAGATTTCTATAAGAGATGAAGAAGATTTAGAACTTGGGGTTAACCAGCCAGGTGAATTGTGGGTACGCGGTCCTCAGGTAATGAAGGGGTATTGGAATAAAGAAGATGAAACAAAAGAGGTATTACAGGATGGTTGGTTAAGAACTGGGGATATTGCGGTTATTGATGAAAAAGGATTTGTACGAATTGTGGATCGTAAGAAAGATATGATTTTGGTTTCTGGCTTTAATGTCTATCCAAATGAAGTTGAGGATGTAATTGCAATGATGAATGGTGTAGCTGAAGTGGCTGTTATAGGGGTGCCTTTTTTAGGAGGAGAGAAAGTCAAGGCATTTATTGTAAAGAAAGATCCCAATCTTAAGGTGGAAGATATATTGCAGCATTGTCGTCAAGAATTAACAGCTTACAAAGTTCCTAAAGAAATTGAGTTTCGTACAGAGTTGCCAAAATCTAATGTTGGGAAGATTTTACGACGTATATTAAGAGAACAAAATGTTGAGGTAGGGGTAAAATGAAAGTAGTTCGAGAAGTTGAACAATTAATTGAAGCAGGTTTTATTAGTGCGGATATGCGTGAAGTTATTGAAGAAGTGTCGAAGAAATTTTCAATTGCTTTAACACCACAGCTGGTTGAACTTATAAATTCAAGTTCAGTACAAGATAAAGAAGCACTTCTTTTACAATTTCTGCCCAGTGAACAAGAGCTTAAAGTATCCAAAGAAGAATTAACAGATCCTATTAGTGATATTACTTATACAACTGTTAAAGGGGTTGTACATCGTTATCCTGATCGATGCTTGTTAATGCCTATCTTAGCTTGTCCTGTATATTGTCGCTTTTGTTTTCGTCGGGAAACAGTGGGTTCAAAAGAGCAAGCGCTTTCTAAAGATGAATTGAATGATGCTTATGCTTACATTGCACAACATCCAGAGATTTGGGAAGTTATTTTAACTGGAGGTGATCCTTTTATCTTAGGATATAAAAAGTTAGCAGAGATTTTTATCGCGTTAGAAGAAATTAAACATGTTGAAGTAATTAGGGTCCATACTAGAGTTCCGGTTGTTGATTCTAAAAGAATTACAGATGAAATGATTAATGTTTTAAAGATGAGTGGCAAGGCGGTTTATGTTGTGTTGCACTGTAATCATCCAAGTGAGTTTACAGAGATTTCTAAAAGTGCATGTGCACGTTTTATTGATGCAGGGATCCCTATGTTAAGCCAAACAGTTTTATTAAAGGGCATTAACAATACCCCAGAAATTATGGGGGAATTGATGCGTACTTTAGTTAAGAATCGAATAAAGCCCTTTTATCTTCATCATGGGGATTTAGCACAAGGAACTTCCCATTTTCGAACGACTATTCAGGAAGGACAACAACTGATGAAATCACTTCGAGGAAAATATTCAGGCTTGTGTCAACCTACTTATGTTTTAGATATTCCGGGAGGAGTTGGTAAGGTTCCTATTCACCATTCTTATGTTAAGGACAATGAAGCTATTGCTGAAAGTTATGTGGTGGAAGATTATTTAGGTAATATGCACCATTATAAATCATAATTTTTTTAAAAAATCGAGGCTTAAGGGAACAGACGGTCTTTTAGAGGGTCCTAATACGTGTACGAGTAATTGATTACGAGTAACTCGACGTTAGGAACTTTTATGAAAAAGATCAAACAAAATGCCTTAAAAAAACATTTAAATACAACAACTCAGCCTTTAAATAAGGCTTTATCTGCAACGAAAAATAGTATTACACCTTTTACAAAAGGTAAAAAGGATCTTAAAAAGCCTTTAAGTGAATATAAACCTAAAATTTTATTAGTAGAAGATGATCCAATTGCACAATTTGTGCAAAGACGGATGCTGATGAAATTAAATTGCCATGTGTCGGTGGCCAGTAATGCTAGGCAAGCGTTGGAAATGGCGGAAAATAATTATGATGTGATTTTCTTAGACATTGGATTGCCAGATATTCATGGTACAGAAGTTGCAATGGCAATTAAAAGGCTTTCGAAGGTTCGCAGGCACACCCGAATTATTGTTATAACCATGCATAAGGAGGATGAGCTTAAAAGAGAGTGCCTTGCAGTAGGGGTGGAAAAGGTTGTTTATAAACCCGTGAGTGTTGATATTCTTAAAGAATTAATTTTTTCTCATTAAAATAAAGCATGTATATAAGTTACAAGATTGGCTTCTATAGAGTGTGGAGTTGCTATGGCTTCTAAATTATTTGCTACAAAACTTGAAGCATTTTTGGAAAGGATAGAAAAAGCAAAAGAATCTTTAAGAGGACTCGTGAATTTTTTAAGTTTATAATGGAGCAGCTTCATGATTCATCCAGCGAAAATCTTGTTTTGTTAGAGACTATTTTAAAAAATAACTCATTGAAAGATTTAAGAGATATTTTAAATAAAAATGTTAAAAAATCCTGAAGCCATTGGAGGTGGGGATCCAAAGCAAGAGTAGTGTAATATATTAAAATCTATACAAGATCCGAGATTAGATAAAGATGAACGAGAAAATCTTATAGAGGCTTTTGAAGTAAGAATGAAAGAATTTTTATCAGAAGTGCGCGATTCAAGAATAGCCGCTTTAGAGCAACAAATAGTGTCTTGTAAAGAATTATTAAGAAAATTAAAAGCGGAAGTTCAGGGAAATCAAACAAGTCATTTTGTTAATCTTGGGTATGAAGCACAATTAAAAAACGTTGGAAAGCACGACTCGACTCAAAATCAAACTGAAGATGATGATGACAGAACTGGTGCTAAAAGACAAAAAATATTGGACTGATTCTTATTTTAATTTTAAGGTTAGAGTGTCGCCTTTTTGCGTCATGTCAAATTTTGCAAGCACATTCATTCCAAGCAATGCTTGATTACCTTTAATGATAGTGGCTGGAATATTGTTTAATGTTATGGTTTTACCAATTTTTAATTCATAAATGGTGGTCTTAAAATCGGTGGTTGAACCATTGGCGGTGTCGGCAACGACTTGTGATTCCATGGGGAGTTTGGCAGATTTTGCAATGTCTTCTGGAATAGCGGTAATATTAGCACCCGTATCAATTAAGAATTTCACTCCTACGTCGTTGATAGTGCCATCTACAAGGAATTGGCTATCTGGATCTCTTGTTAAAACAATCTCGGTTTCTTGGGTAGGCGCTTGTTCTGCTGAAGGAGGGGGATTAGTGTTTAGCGTCTTTTGCTGTGGATTATTGCGGCAAGGTAATTCTTGATAAGCAAGACCCTCTTTGCTTGGACATAGGTAAACGCCGCCTGCGAATGATGAGGTAACATGGCATAGAAGGAATAGTGTTCCGAAGAATTTATAGATATAGATCTTGACGCTGCTTTTAGTCATTTTCAAAACCAAAAAATTATTTTAAAGTTTAAGCTTGTTCTGGAGTGTTGTCAAATTTGAAGGATCTTAGACTGATTTTATAAATGTTAGATTTTTTTTCTTAAATATATTCTAGAATGTCCAAGCAAGTAATCTTTAATTTCTCCAATGATATTATATCCTTGTTTTACGTAGAAATCTTTGGCTTGAAAATCATAAGTGTCTACCTTGCAGTATTTTTTACCTCGTTTTTTTGCCTCTTCTTCTGCCATGCCAAGTAATTTTTGCCCATACCCTTTGTTTCTTAGCAGCTGGTCTACCCATAAACCATTAACATAAATAGCGTCTGAATAGACAGAAACTAATATCCCACCGTTGATCTTATTTTGGTGATCTTTGAGAAATATAGAAAAATGGTCAGGTTTTTCTTTTAATTGGGAAACGTTAAAGTTTTGAAGACTGTTATAAATAAATTGGTTGTCTTCAGGGAGCGGAAAGTTTTCTTTGCTTAAAATATAATGTTCATTGATTGTGGTAACAGAAGGGCTTATCAGTAGTTGTAATGTTGTATTTAGAATTATTAAAAGAATACCAATAAACATATAACTTTTAAAAAGGAATAGTTTGTTTAAATAATTTACATTTGTTGCCATAATAAAATATTGTCCTCCGTCCCATATTCATGTATTTAGAAACTTATCTTAGTATATTGTGCTTTAAATAACATGATCTTGCCTTTAAATCTTATTTTAGTTGAATATTGGATCTTTAAACTTAAGGGTTGACTGTGTTTAATTACAGGCATATGGAGACGATATTTTGTTTATATGAGATAAAGGAATATAAATAGAAACGGCTTATATTTGTTAGGCGAACTGTGTTTAAGGGTGGCTAATTAAAATGATCAAACAAAATAAAATAAGACCTTTTTTAAAGTGGGCTGGGGGGAAATACCGCTTACTTGATCGGATCTGTTCGTTACTACCTGGTGGCAAACAATTGATAGAGCCTTTTGTAGGTGGAGGAGCAGTCTTTTTAAATACAAATTTTGAGCATTGTTTATTGAATGATGCAAATGCCGATCTCATTACGCTTTACCAGGTTTTGCAAAAAGAAGGTCATCAATTTATAGAGACTTGTCGTTCATTTTTTGTTAAAAAACTAAATTCCGAGAAATCTTATTATCATTTAAGAAAACGGTTTAACGAATGTTTGGAACCTATAGAACGTTCCGCACTGTTTTTGTACCTAAATCGGCATGGGTATAATGGCTTATGTCGATATAATATTAAAAAAAACGAATTTAATGTTCCTTTTGGTCGATATTTAAAACCTTATTTCCCTGAAAAAGAAATGTATTATTTTTATGAGAAATCCAAGCGAGCCACGTTTGTTTGTGAAGATTTTACAAAAACGATGAAGCGAGCAAAAAAAGGTAGCGTTGTTTATTGTGATCCTCCCTATGTTCCTTTAAATGCTACATCTTGTTTTACTACTTATCGAGCGGGGGGATTTAGTTTAGAAGAACAAAAGAAGCTTGCCTTATTAGCAGAAAAACTGAGTGTTAAAGGGATCCCTGTTTTATTGTCGAATCATAGTAATCATTTTACTTATGATGTTTATCAAAGTGCTTTAATTAAAGAATTTATGGTGCAACGTTTTATCAGTTGTAAAGCAGAAGAACGTACAGCAGTGCGAGAATTGTTAGCCTTCTATACTCCTCTCACCTGAATTTTAGGCGTTGCTTATGAATTTGTCTTTTGGTGGATTTCCAGGTGTTTTCCATTTAAATGAGGTGAAATACGGGCAATTTTTACGGTATTTTCCTTCATTTTGATGACCTCAATGGGATATCCAGCAACCAGTATACAAACGCCTTCTACAGGGATAGCCTCTAAGCTTTCGAAAATAAGACCATTCAATGTAGTAGGTCCATCGATGGGTAGTGTCCATTGATGGGCACGATTTAGATCGCGAACGCTAGCGCCTCCGTCCACCAGGAAAGTTCCATCTTCTTGAGGTTGCACTTCAGGAGCTTCTGTTTCTACTTCTGTTGTAAAGTCACCAACGATTTCTTCTAAAATATCCTCTAGAGTAACTAATCCTAATACATCTCCATATTCATCAACAACTAATGCCATACGACGTTTATTTTGCTGAAAATTTAAAAGTTGCGTATGTAAAGAGGTACCTTCTGGTACAAAATAAGGTTCTTCCATTGCACCCAATAAAGTTTGTTCATTGAGTTCTCGTTGTGTGAGGATTTTTACAATATTACGAGTGTGTAATATTCCTTGAACATTATCCAGAGCGGAACGGTAAACGGGTAGTAGTGTATGTTGAAGTCCTTTAAGGTTAGCAATAATTTTATCTTTATCATCGTCTAGATCAATTCCGACCACTTCATTTCTAGGAATCATGATATGTTCAACTCTAACTTTTTCTAAATCTAGGATACTAAGTAGCATGTTTTGATGGCGGCTTGGAATAAAACCACCTGCTTCGTTAACAATTGTTCTCAACTCTTCACTAGTGACAGAATCGGTTGCCTTAGACGTTGAATAGATCCCAAATGGTTTTAAGAGCGCCCTAGAGATGCTGGTGGCTAGCCATACGAGTGGATACAATAACCCCAACATAAGTTGTAATGGATAAGAAACAAAACGCGCTGTTGCTT
>CADEGZ010000045.1 GCA_902827015.1 uncultured Pseudomonadota bacterium | reverse complement strand
AAATTTCCAAGATATTGATGTGCGTGCCGTTCTGCAGATTATTGCTGATTTCTCTGGATTTAATGTCATTACGAGTGATAGTGTTAGGGGAAATATCACTTTACGTCTGCAAAATATACCTTGGGATCAAGCTCTTGATATTATTTTAAAGAGTAAAGGGCTAGACAAGCGGCAAATTGGAAATGTCATGTTGGTTGGACCTGCAGACGAATTAGCTGCGAGAGAGAAAGTTGAACTGCAAGGGCAAAAACAAATTGAAGATTTAGGGCCAATGAAATCAGAATTGATCCAAATCAATTATGCAAATGCGGATGATTTGGCTGCCTTGTTAAAAGATAAAGCCAATTCATTAATGACATCCAGAGGTAACGTAAATGTAGATAAACGGACAAATACGTTATTGGTTCAAGATGTAGTTTCAAAAATAACAGAAATTCGGACACTTTTGAAAAAGTTAGATGTTCCGGTAAGACAAGTCGAAATTTCGACTCAGATTGTTACAGCGGATAATACCCTTGAAAGTACTTTGGGAGTACGATTTGGAGGAGGCGCTAATTTAGGTCTTGGTCATCGTCGGTTAGGGGTTGGTAGCTCGGTGGATAGAGCACGTGCAATTGGGGATTACACTTACACCAACCCAATTACTAATGTTACCAAAAGTTCCATGCCTGCTTCTAATGTGGATTTAAATATCCCTCCACCGATTGTAACCGCAGGTGCTTCTGCTCAACCTTCATCACAGCCTCCTAATGCAAATATCTCACAAGGTGCCTATAACCAAACATTTCCAACGGTTAATAATACAGAAGGGTTGTTTAATGATTTAAGTGCGGTTCCGTCGATGAGTGGTACCCAGGTTGGAAAATTAGGTTTAGCATTGGCAAATTTGCCCAATGGAACATTATTAGATTTAGAATTGCAAGCTTTAGAGTATGAAACGAAAAGTAAAACAATTGCTAGACCAAAACTGGTTACTATGGATCAGAATAAAGCAACAGTTGAGCAGGGGGTGGATATTCCTTATACTCAATCTACTTCGAGTGGTGCAACCAGCGTTACTTACAAAACAGCTGCTTTAAAGTTAGAAGTAACGCCGCATATTACTCCTGATGATAAGATCTCCATGGATCTTGTCATTTCAAATGATACTCAGGGACCTAATGCTCCAGCGGGGCCAGTGGTGAATACTAATCGGTTGACGACTAAAGTGTTGGTTGATAATGGAGAAACCATTGTATTAGGAGGTGTGTTGCAAATTACCGATAATAAACAATGGACTAAGGTGCCATTTTTTGGAGATTTGCCAATTATAGGGGCGTTATTTAGGAATAAATATTCGAGTTATACTCCAAAAGAGCTTATTATCTTTTTAACACCTAAAATTATTAATCCAGTGATATCGGATCAATAACCTATACAAGCAATACTGTATGGGCTAGTATACCACTAGCCCTTTTCCCTTATAAAAAATAACTTTATTTATTTTCTTCTGAGAGATTATTATTGGTAATATATTGTATTAAATCATCTATTTCTCGTTGCATTTTATGATAGTCATGCTCGACAGCTTCCGGATTATTTTTAGCAATATGATTTTTTAGGGAAGTAGAAACTGCTTTTAGTCTTAAAGCACCACAGTAACTGGCTCCGCCAGAGATCTTATGCGCGATTTCTTGGATTTCCCTCCAATCTTTTTTTGCATATGCTTCATTAAGCTTTATTTTTTCTTCTGTTAAATTATGGACTAACATAGTTAAAACTTTTTTGATTATTTTCTCCTGCCCCAATATTTCTTTAGCAATTTTAAAATCGATAAATTTTTCAGATGAATCAGGGAATTCTTGATCTTCTTCGGGGTGAGAAGCGTTTAGGGTCTTTGTGTAATCGGGGATAAAAACTTTTAATACTTGTAGAGCTTGTTTTTTTAATAAGGGTTTGGTTAACACTGCGTTCATGCCTACATTTAAACAACGTTCTTTATTTTCAACATCCGTATGAGCAGTAAGCGCTACAATTGGCACTTTGTGTAAAGTGTCATCTTCATAAAGACGGATTTGTTTGGTTATTTCATAACCATCTATGTCGGGTAGACCAATATCCATTAAAATGAGATCATAGGGATTTTGTTTTATGAGGGTAAGCGCGTTTAAACCATTTATAGCAATATTAACGTTACAACCCAGCTCAGAGAAGACCGTTTTGGCAACGAGCGCTGCTACAGGCTGATCCTCTACAATCAGAATGCAATGTTGCTTTTGCTTTGATTGCACTTTTATTTTTTGATCAAAAGGTAAAGAAGACATTTATATCCCCATGTATATACTGTAGGAGAAATAAGCAAGTTTAATTTCTTTATTTACCCCTATATTATAGTTTAGTGGTTATTTAAGACTGTAGAGTGTTATGGGTCACGTATTTAGTTATAATGGCCAATATGTTAAATGAACACCGTTTAGTTCGTGCCTTATTGCGTAAGCCCGTAGACCGTACACCTATTTGGATTATGAGGCAGGCAGGTCGCTATTTGCCGGAATATAGGGTTATTCGAAGTAAGGTTAAAGACTTCTTAAAGCTGTGCAAGACACCGGAATTGGCTTGTCAGATCACCTTACAACCTTTAGAACGATTCCCATTAGATGCAGCGATTATTTTTTCTGATATTTTAACAATACCAGATGCTTTTGGTTTAGAGCTGGCTTTTTTAGAAGGTGAAGGTCCTTATTTTCAAAGGCCGATCTGTACGCTTGAAGACGTTGAAAAATTGCCTACGATTGATCCAGAAATAGAATTGCGATATGTCATGGATGCTATTCGTATGACCAAGCGGGCATTGAAGGATCGTGTTCCTCTAATAGGATTTGCAGGAAGCCCTTGGACTATCGCCACCTATATGGTAGAAGGAAAAATCTCTAAAAACTTTACAAAAATTAAAAAACTTATGGTTTCGGAGCCTATGATATTACACCGATTGTTAACACATTTAAGTACTACCATTGTTAGTTACTTAAAAGCTCAAGTAATGGCGGGAGCAGAAGTGTTAATGATATTCGATACGTGGGGCGGGGTGCTATCTTGTGCGGATTATCTAGATTTTTCTTTAAGCTATATGCAAGAAATTGTTGCAAACTTAAATTTTGAACTTGAACGAGAAAATGCGGCATTTGCGGTACCTTCAAGTGGAGGTGGGCAAGTTATAAAAAAGGTACCCATTATTTTGTTTACTAAAAATGTTGGTCAGAATTTGGAGGCATTATCGGAAACCGGTTGTGATGCAGTTGGGATAGATTGGACTTTGCCTCTTGATAAAGCCCGTTCATTGGTAGGGCATAAAGTCGCTTTGCAAGGCAATCTCGATCCGGCAGTTTTATATGCGGATCCCGATTTTATTCAAAGATCCGTTCAACTTGTATTACGACAATTTGGGAAAGGTAGTGGCCATGTCTTTAATTTAGGTCATGGCATTTATCCCGATGTAGAGCCTGAAAAAGTTGCTATTATGATTGAGGCAGTTCAATCTTTTAGTACTAGGTATACCTATGAATGATCTTAGGGTATATGCTCTTTGCAATCGGATTTTAGACTAGGCGCGACTCGAGAGAGTGCCCTTCGTTCCTACAGAATACATGAGGACGCGACAAAATGGCAGGATTGACATTTTCGACACACCGTAAGGTGTGCCCGAAGCGTGCCATGGATAGCACGAATCAGCGAGTGTTGCAACAACGCATAAAATTCAAGTGCAAAGAGTAATCAGCAAAGCTAGGAAATGGTTATGAGTAATAACGCCACAAGCATAATTGAAGGATCTAGTCTAAAAATAGTGCCAGTTACAGTTGTTTTTCCAGGCACGTTCGATCCCATTACGAATGGACATCGTGATTTAATAGAGCGTGCAGCAAAAATGTTTAAATTTGTCATTATTGCAGTAGCTGAAAATAAAAGAAAATCACCTTTCTTTTCTTTAGAAGAACGAGTTAATATGGCAAAGAATGTACTATCATATCTTAATAATATAGAGGTTTCTGGGTTTAATAATTTATTAATGGACTTTGCGAGCCTTAAACAAGCCAAAGCAATTATAAGAGGGTTACGTGTTGTTTCCGATTTTGAATATGAATTCCAATTGGCAAATATGAATCGGAGGCTTAATGCGGAAATTGAAACTTTGTTTTTAACACCCTCAGAACAGTACTCTTTTATTTCTTCTAGTTTGGTTAAAGAAATTGCAGCTTTGGGGGGAGACGTTTCTTCTTTCGTTCATGAAACAGTAGCAGATTCATTGAAAATGAGATTTAAAGTATGAATGGGATATTTAAATATGGCTTTAATGATAACAGCTGAATGTATTAATTGTGATGTTTGTGAGCCTGCTTGTCCTAATCAAGCTATTTCAGTAGGCGATCAGTATTATATGATTGATCCAAATCGTTGTACTGAATGTGTAGGGCATTTTGATGAACCACAGTGTAGATTAGTTTGCCCAGTGGATTGTATTCCAAAAGATCCAAATTTTCCTGAAGATGAGGAGGAATTGCTGGCTAAGTACCACCGTTTGATGGGTCAGTCATAGAGAAATTTCCTAAAACATTTAAGACAGTCTTATTTGCTTGTTCGATCGCATGGCTAATTTTTTCTTGTGCTGCCTTCTTTGCTTGCTCCTCTAAAAGTTTTAATCGTTCTGCTTCTTTTCTTAGATATTTTTCAGATTCGAGCATAATCTCTAGTTCTTTTGAGCGTTCTATAGCCTTATGTAATTTTTCTTCGCTTTGTTTTTTCTCTTGCTCCATGAGTTCATTTTGATTTAATAAAACAGTAACTCTTTGTTCTGCAGAACGCTCAGTGGTTTTTCTTAAACATTTTTCAGATTCATACTTCATTTCCAGTTCTTTAGAGCGTTCGATTATTTTATTTAATCTTTCCATCATTTGTGTTTTTTCATGTTCAAGATGAGTTTTTTGACTTAATAAAACCAATATTTTTTGTTCGGCGAGATGTCTCGCATCGCTTTCTTTTTGTTTTAGGTGTTCTAATTTATTAACTTTTTCTATAAATTCTTTTATGTTATCTTCTAGTGAGACTCTAATTGTTTTTTCAGAATCCATTAAAATTTCTATCTTATGTAGGTTTTCATTGGTTTCAACAAGTTTTTCTTCCATTTTGGATTTTTGCACTTCCAAATCACCAATTTGTCTTGCCAATTCTAGTATTTTATCTTCTGCAAGTTTTCTTTTCTGTTCATCTCTTCTAATTTGAGAATCGCTTAATTTTTCTTCTAATATTTTTCTTAAGCCTTTTTCAGTGGAAACAATGGTTTCCATTCTCTTAATATTGTCAAAAGCCTTACCTAATTGTTCTTCTACTAAAGATTTTTCATTTATGATGGCTAATTTTTCCGCATCAAAACGGGAAATTTTTTCCATGAGTTCATTAATTTTTTGGTTAGAAAGATCCAGCTTCTTTTCGACTTCTTTTTTTGCTGCTTCCATTTGGCGGGCTGTTTCAATATATTTTTGTGCCCAGGCTTGCGCGGTTAATTTAGCTTTTTCATGAAAATGGGCTTGTTCTTGTGCTTCTTGAACTTTTTTATCTACTTGCGTTTGTATGAATTTTATTTTTTCATCTGCTTGTACTTGTATTTGTTTAATTCTTTCTTCACCTTGTGCTTGCGCTTGTTTTATTTTTTCTTCAGCTTGTTCTTGTGAAAGTTTAATTTTTTGTGACGCATGCCTCATGGTTTCTTCAGAAAATTGCTTAGTTTTTTTAATTTTTTCTGCTATACTGTTAACTATTTTACTTATTTTTGCTTCGGCTTCGTCCAAAACTCTTTTCTCGGTGTTAGCGGCGTAATCTAACGCACGTTTCATCTTTTCTTCAGCATTAAGCCTTGCTTGTTCTTCCTTAAGGACAACTTGGTTTTTCTTTTCTACTTCTTGTAGTGCCAGTTGAACCTTGTCTTCTAGGAATTGTCTTAATTTTTCTTCCTTGATTCGTGATTGTTTTTCAACGTTAAGTTGTTGCTCTGCTTTATAGGTTTGCTCAGCAGCAATCTTGGCTTGATGGATCGCATATAACGCCTTTTCTTCAGCGGCTTTCCTGGCTTCTTCTTCTTTTTTTCTTGCTAATTCTAGCTTTTCTAATTGTTCTAATGCATTTGCCACCTTTAAATCGTGAGCCAGAAGTAAAATTTCTTGTTCTTTATTTTTTAGTTCGCTAATAATATCGGTATTTACAAGCCTTTCTTCTTGGTTAGAAGAAAGAACATTTTTGGGAGATAAAAAACCCCCAATCGTGATACGGTTTTCTTTTGCCTTGAGTGCTTCTTCGTTTATTGAATGTTTTCTCGCACTTTCTTCTAGACTTTTTTGTAACTCTTCTCTTATTAGGTTAGTATTTGCATCCTCTAAAATGGCGTTTAATTCAAGTACATGTGGCGCATTTTCTATTTGTGGAAAAAATGCTTCATCTGATTCTAGTAGAGCTGGTTTCCAGGGGCGGTGGATTCGTTTTTTAAATGAAATCTTACCCTTTGATGAATCCAAAGAATCCATTCTTTGCATTTGAAACTCCGATTTAGCTAAAAATGCTCATTTAGTTAGAGTGTAGAATATATTTAGTGTAATATCAAATTTGTCGACCTATATTCTTCGCACTTGAATTTTATGCGTTTAAAAAGGTAAAGGTTGTTTTGGCCGACGTGATCGCTTGGTTTGCCATGCAATTAATAAATATATGAAAGACATACCATATGGAAATAGGTATTGTATTGTTATCTTGGTCCATGTGTTGTGGCTGAATGCAAAGTCAATAGCAGGTTTATAACTTGTATTTAATAATAGATCAGTCTCATTTAGCCAATTAAAGATATTATTTGCTAACATTGCGTTTCCATAATTGTGGATAGTGCCATTGCTTAAAAAATAACCATTTCCAACCACCAACACCCGTTGATTTCCTTTAGTGAATGCAGCCCCAATGGTAAAAGGTCCTTGATGATTTTGCTCATCTTCTATTGAAGTAGAAGCGTTTGTATTCAAAAATGCGCTAACCTTCCACCCCAACTCTAGAGCTTTTGGGTATTCAAAGGGGGTGGACCAAGGGAAAACTGTTAACATATCCAATTTTTTGGTAACAGGGTGATTTGGGTATTTTGTGATGACGCTAATAGCGGGGTTGGGGGTACCCATGGTATGAGCTTGATGATCTAAAATAGTACCATTTAGCCATTTTATTCCTAACACTGCTGTAAGTTTTTCAAGACCATGAACTGAATTGGGATTGACCAACCATAATAAGTTCCCACCTCGATTTAAGTAATTGACGATCTGGGTTGTTTCATGAGGTAAAAAAGCGGTACGACTATCTGCAATGACAAGTGTTTGAGTATTGTCAGGAATTATTCCTGTTTCTCCTATGTTGAGTGAGGCAATTTTAATACCTTTGCTTTTTAATTCTGTTGTTAGAATGCTTAAGTTTCTATTTTCTTTGTTAAAAGGGTCTTGTTCACCATGGCCAGATAGAAATACTATCCATGGGTCTTTGTCTTGAAGGATCTGTTGCAGAAGATTACTAAAGGTTTGTTGATTCCATTTTAGGATATTCAAATCGATGTTTTTTTGGCGCTCCCCATAAGTGAGTAATAGATTATGGTTGCCATGTAAACCAAGTCTTAATTTTTCTTGTGGGTTTAATGGCGTATGATTAACATTAAAAATAATATTTTTACTTTTCTCTTGAAATTGCGCGATAATGGTTTGTACTTGTTCGCTGATATTTCGATCGGAGGTAAATAATTCTATGGTCAATGGTTTATCTAATTTAGACAGTAGTGCTACGTTTCCTGTGCTTAAGCTGTTGTTTTTGTTGTGGGTGGCATCAAAAGTTAGGGGGTATTGATAGGCTAAATAGCATGCCACCCCAATTGCTAGCAAGTAAAAATTCTTGTAAGACTTGTTTCTTAATTTATGTTCCATGATTTTTTCTTAAAATGAGATTCTTTGTTTAAACGTACAATACTAAGATAAAGAAAAACAAAAGATAGAAATCCATAGTAAATAATATCTCTGCTGTTAATCAAGCCTGATAAAAAATTTTTGCAATGATATAATAAGGCGAACTCTGTAACCCAATGTAAAGAAGGCATTAAAAAACGCCCCATCCATTCTAAAAGTGTTAGTAAAAACAAGCTTACCAAAATGGCTAAGGTGGCAATTAGTGGTTCTTTTGAAAAACTAGCAATAAAAATACCAATACTGAGATTGGTACTGATTAGGAGTACCAATCCAAAGAAACCGGTTAAAAATTGCCCGGTGTCTAATCGATCTTGCAAAGCAATGAGTAGTGGCATTAAAAAAACTGGGAGTAATAAAAATATTTGGCTGAGGAAAATACCGATAAATTTTCCAATAATAATTTCAGCAGAGGAGATTGGGGATGTTAAGTAAAGTTCTAATGTGTGTGTTTTCCTTTCTTGAGTGAGGCTGTGTGTTGCAAGTAGCGGTGTAATAAAGAAAAAAAGTAAAGCCGTCCAGGCAAGTAATGGGTGTATTACTTCTTCAGTAATGCCAAAAGAGCTATTATTTTCCAAGAGAAATTGTTGTTTTTTAAATAAATATTCTTCCATTAACCAATAAAAAATAAGCCCTAGAATGAATTGGCATATGGCAAGCAATTTCCAGATTTTGCCTGTTTTAAATAATTTTAAAAATTCATGCTGTGCAATGGTTGATATCATAGGATTTAACGTCTTGATGATTAAGATGGATAATGTGATCACAGAGAAATTCAACTTCGTTTAAATAATGCGTTGAAAGGATAATTGCAGAGTTTCCTTTTCTTTCGCGCAACAATAGCTGAAAAGCTTCAATTTGTGTGGGATCTAGCCCTTGGGTAGGCTCATCTAAAAGCAATACAGGGGGGCTATGCAGCATTGCTTGGGCAATGCCTATTCTTTGTTTTAGACCTTTTGACAATATTCCAATTAAATAGTGTTGGTAAGAAGTTAAATGTAAGTCTTCCATGATATTATCAATTGTGATTTCTCTCTCATTTTTTGGTATATGGTGTAGTTTTGCCACCAGTTGTAGGTATTCTCTAATGGTTAATTCCAAATACAAAGGGGCAGGATCGGGCAAGAAACCGATGTGTTGTTTTGCAATAATAGATTCAAGGTGTAGGTTAAAGCCGTTAATAAAAATTTGGCCACTTTGAGGATAAATCAAGCCTGCTAAAAGATTTAGGATGGTTGTTTTTCCCGTGCCGTTTGCACCAATCAATGCCATACATTCGCCTCTTTTCAGGGTGAAATTTAAATTTTTCACTATCCATTGAGAGTGACGCATGAAATTAAGGTTTTTAACAGAGATAAGGTCCTTTTGTCTCATGTGCCAAGTATAGCCTACAAAATTATCCTCTAGGCGTTTGGCATATATGATGTTAATTTAATAACTAAAATAGTTCAAATTGTGATAGAAATTCATTATTTATGGTATGAGGGTAAAATTTTGTTGGTTAATTTTCTTTGTGGTAAAATAAAATAATTTTAAGTAAACTATTACCACAAGTGGAGGCTTAAAAATATGTTTTATGGTGTTTTGAATTTGCCATGGTGGGGATATGTTATTGTTACCTTAGTTTTTACGCACATTACTATCGCTTGTGTTACTATCTTTTTACATAGAAATCAAGCGCATAGAGCATTAGACTTACATCCGGTAGTGAGTCATTTTTTTCGAGCCTGGTTATGGCTAACAACAGGTATGGAAACTAAAGCATGGGCAGCCATTCACAGAAAACATCATGCTCGTTGTGAAACAGTAGAAGATCCTCATAGCCCTCAAGTGTTAGGGTTAGCAAAAGTCTTGTGGGAAGGGACAGAGTTATATAGAAGAGAAGCTAAGAATCAAGAAACCTTGGCACGCTATGGGCAAGGAACCCCCGATGATTGGTTAGAAAGACACGTTTATACGCCTTACTCAGGAAAAGGAATTTTAATTAACTTATTTTTAGAACTAATTTTGTTTGGAGTCCCTGGTTTAACCATTTGGGCTATTCAAATGGCGTGGATCCCTTTCTTTGCAGCGGGCATTATTAATGGGGTGGGACATTACTGGGGTTATCGTAATTTTGCATGTCAAGATGCTTCTAGGAACATTGTGCCGTGGGGGATCCTGATTGGTGGTGAAGAGCTGCATAACAATCATCATACTTATCCGACTTCCGCCAAGCTTTCTGTTAAATGGTGGGAAATTGATATAGGTTGGGTATATATTCGGACTTTGATGTTTTTAAATTTAGCGAAAGTTAAACGAGTCGCGCCCAAAACAAAAATTGTGCCTGGTAAAAAGCATATTGATGCAGATGCGCTGCATGCGCTACTTACGAATCGTATTCAAGTAATGACCACTTATACTAAATCTGTAGTTTTACCGCTTCTGCATCAAGAAAAACAAAATACACTCTTGGGTATAAAAAAGGAAATTATTCAACGAGTCAAATCTATATTGGTTTGTGCGGATATACCGTTTGACGATACTGGTAAACACTATCTAGAACAATTTTTAGAAAGAAGTCGTGCTTTAAAGATAGTTTATAATTTTGGAGAACAGCTTAAATCAATTTGGAATAGAACTACAGCGACCCAGAAAGAGTTATTAGATGCTTTACATGAGTGGTGCCAACAGGCGGAAGCGACAGGGATCCAAAAGCTTCAAGAATTTGTAAATTACTTGAGAGGTTACACTATTTTGCAGCCTTCTTTTTTATGAGAAATTAATTTATATTTAATGATGGGCTAACTTTTTATTCCCAAAAATGGGATTTCGTTCTTATCGCCTGCGACACGAATTTTTCCTAAAGGTTTAATTTCTAATCGTTTAAATTCTGGGATGTCTTTTATTTTTTCTGCTAAGGTTTCACTTAGAAGAATTTGGTTGTTATAAAGTACACTTTGTCCTTGTAGTCGTGATGCTATGATTAATGTTTTCGATATAACCGCTGTCTGTAATTTTTTTTCAGAACCGATAATTCCAAGCATTATATTACCTATATCTAAACCCAGGCTACATTTGATGGGGGTGTACTTTTGCCCTTTGTGATCTTCATTAAATTTTTTAGTGGCAATTTGTAAATCTAAGGCGGCTTTAATCGCGTCACTGGGAACGTCAAACAATGTTACAATACCAGTATCTTCTCCAAAAAACTTTTCAATAAGCCCTTTATTATTTGTAATAGCGGGTTCAATATACTTTAAATAATTGTTAATGAAATTAAAAGTTTCTTTAGCTGACATTATTTCGGCAATAAAAGAAAAATTTCCAATGTCACATACTAAGGCAGTCATTTCTTTTTCTATATAATCACCCACTTCAATTTTAACAATTGGCTTTGCCAAATACTCTAAAAGTTGCTTTGGTATGAATTTAGAAAATATTTTATGTTGTTGAGCTCTTTCTTCTAACAAGTTATATTGTTCAATACCTTTTTCAACAGTTAACAAGAAGTCGTTTTCTTCCCAGGGCTTGTTAAGATATCGATATAGATTTGCATTATTAACAGCATTGATTGCTGATTCTAAAGAAGCTTGTCCTGTTAAAAGAACTTTAATTTGTTCTGGATGATCTTTATGTATCATGGTTAAAAACTTGTCTCCAGTTAAACCAGGCATGATTTGATCAGAAATAACTATAATAACAGGATAACCTTCTTTTTCTAAAGAGTTAATAAGTTCGATTGCTTCTTCTGCACTTTCGGCAAATTCATAATTGTACTTGTCACCAAATTTCTTTTGAAGTTGGTTGTTTAAAGAGTCAAGAACCATTTTTTCGTCATCGACACATAAAATAACAGGTTTTTTTATTTCGGGTTTAGGCATGTTTTTTCTCCAAATTAGTTTTAATATCAATTGGTAGAAAAACTCTGAACAATGTTTTTCCAACCTCAGTTTGAATTTCAATTTTTCCTTGGTGTTTTTCAATAATTTCCATACTAATGCTTAAACCTAATCCAGTTCCTTCACCTTTAGGCTTTGTAGTGAAATATGGCTCAAATATTCGAGGAAGGATCTCTTTTGGGATCCCAGGGCCATTATCTTCTATTTCAACAATGATACTTGGTTTATCAAGTTTTATTCTTATAATAATAACACCAGTACCCTTCATAGCTTCTATCGCATTATTAATTAAATTAGTCCAGACTTGATTTAATTGATCTGGGTAGCATTTTATTTTTGGTATTTCTTGAAATTCTTTTTTAATTGTTACCCCACGTTTGATTTTGTTATGTAGTATAGTAAGTGTATTGTTTATATCTTCTTGTAAATCCGTTAATAATATTTCGTTTTGCTCAACTCTACAATAAACTTTTAGTGCTTTGACTATATTGATAATACGATCAATGGCTATTCTTATATCGTCGACATGGATTTCAACCATTCCTAATTTATGCAATGTTTGGTAGCAAATTTGCCATTCATGATTCCCCTTAATAAAATTAATAAAATCAGGAATTTCATTTTTTGTAAAACCAATAATTGCTAAATTACTGCTGACATTCCTTGCATTATCTATATTATTTTCCACCAATACATTTTCCATCATCCTTGCTGCTTCTCGACACTTTTGAGTGTCTAATTTTTTATTAAAATGGATCACTTTATTATATAAAGATAAAAATTCTTCTATAGAAGTGTGATTGAAATTTTTAACAATTAAAATAATATTTTCTAATATTTTTAAAAAATTTGACTGTATTCCATCTATGGAATGGAAAATAGCACTGGCAGGGGTATTAATTTCATGTGCTACGCCAGCAATCAATTGCCCTAGACCCGCCATTTTTTCCGAGTGAATTAACCTTATTTGTGTTTCCTGTACTTTTTCCAAAGCTTTCTTTAGCTCATTATTGCTATCTAGTAATTCCTTAGAGGATATCTCCAGGGTTCTATCCGACAAAGAGCGGTCTTCATCATTTTGATCATAAGCATCGCTTATTGCGTTAAACAATAAAGTTAGATCTGATGGGACATTTTCAGAACCGGTAAATTTTCTTAGTTGTCTTAACAACAAAGTGTTCATATTTCATTGAAGGTTGTAATTGTCATTGTTTGGTTGTGCAATTCGCATTTTACATTTGGCATAAATGGCGCAATTTCTCCATAAGAGTAAAATCCTGTCATGGTGGTTTTCCCACCGAGAATATCTTTAACCGCTTCAGTTTCTTCTTCTATACGTTGCTGTAAAATAAGTTTTCGTCCTACACAACTAATTAGAATTGCTAGCCCTGGTGTTTGAGAATTAATAGCTTCATAACTGGTTTTTGCTGCATTAGCAGCGCCATCTACTAATCGAGTAAAATTAGCTTTCATGAATTGTGCGTAATATCCTTCAGAAATTTCTCCAGCGAAAGTCATACTTTGATTTTTCTCGTCAACTGATAAAACAGTTCTAACAACAGGGTTATCATTTTTATCTTTGCGCAAAGATAGAGGAAAGAGTAAGGCACTAGAAGGTAGTTCTGCTGCACGTTCTCCCAAATATGTTTTGTAAGTGGAAAGGGCAGGTTTATTATCAATTTCATATAGAATGTTACCCTTAGATTTTGTAATGGTTCTAATGGGACCGTAAGGATCCCAACCACCTACAGATCCATATCCAACCTTAAGACGATTTCCATAGAATCCAATAGCAATTATTTTGCGCTCTTCGGGTTTTTGATTATTGAAATAGAGTAAGGTTTTTTTAAAGGATGTTCCATCTCCAGCCAGTCCTCCTGTTACTGCAATTTTCGCTGGCAATGTATCCGTCATTCCTTTGATTAATGCCGAACCATTAACGTTTAGGCCATCAGAGAGCACTAATACATGAATAAGATCACTTTGATTTAACTCTTTGGCTAGTTTTTCTCCAATACTATAACTATCTTGCATGCTATTTAGTTGTTGTTGAGCTACTTTTAAGTTAGTATGTTCAAATTGGACACCTGTAACAACAACAGAATTATCGTATACAGTTGTGTCGCAAATTTCCCCTGCTGTTGAGCACCCAACATGTATTGCTTTTGGGTACATTTCTAGTACTTTTTGAATAATTTCATTATCCTCTTCTAAAGATTCTCTACTTGCGAAAGTAAGAACTAAAGTTGCTGTTTTCCCCAAATGAATAGTCGAAGGATCTTTGCTCCATCCATTTTCCTTATTCCAAAAATTTTGCTCTGTTTTCATGATCCTCCCCTTAAAAAACTTTATTTTTTAAAATTGTCTATTTTAAGAATAGTTTAAATATTAAATAATTGAAAAACGTGCATTATCACCATAAATTTTAGTAGAAAATAATTGATTGAAAATGGTGATGTAAACCTTAAATTTCTTTCATAAGACGCTTTGTATTTGTGTAATCTGCTTTTAAGCATTAAATTTTAATAAGGAAGGAAAGGGCGGGAATTTGGAAATCATAACCTAGCATGAAAAAGGGGTTCATTATATGTCCATCTGGTCTAAAAAGAAATGGTTAATTTCTTTTCAGATTTTGCCTTTTATTTTTCTTTTTTTAATGTTAGTAAATTTTTTAAAAATCAATAAAGAACAAGAAAATGATAAAAAATATGGTTTAATCGCGAATAAGATCGGGGTTTTAATTGAACAAATACCAAGCACTGTTTCAAACACTATTCATACAGATGATGGAACTTCTTATCAACGTTTAAGCCGCACAGAGAACGAAATAACCCAACATTTAGATTTATTAAAAACAGCCTTAGAAAAACAAACTTTATTTACTTCTTTTATAAGAAAAAGTCAAAAAGATTCTTTAGAAAAATTTTCGGAAAAATGGAATGGTTTAAGATTTATATTGGGAACAATTGGTTCCAATAAAAATAACTCCATCTTGGCTTCAAAGATGAATGAAAAGTTAAAAATAATTTTTAGTGAAGTAGATAAAAATTATTTAGAAATCATTAAGGTAATGGAAGGAAAAAATAATAATTCTACAAAAACTCTGGAAATTATAGAGCAAATTATTGAAACGAAAGATATTTCTTCTAAATTTGAAAAGTCTTTAGATATTAATATTTTTGATATTTTTTACAATGTCATGCCTTACGATAACTTGGAAAAATATTTTAAAAAGTGTGGAGAAATTAGAAGTAGTAATCAAGACGATTTGCTCTCAAAAAAATTTGAAGAGGTTGATAAAAACTTAGGGTTTATTCGAGAAAATCAAGAGAATATTATAGGCCTTATTAAGTGGGTAAGCCATTTAAGAGAAATAGAGAAATCAATATACAAGGAAGTTCTTCCTCTTTTAAATTTATCAACGGAAGTTTCGAGTTCTTATTATTATCTTGAAAATGGGCCATTGAGTGATGTGTCTACTTATATATTGGCTTTTTTAATTTTAGTATCGGTTCTTTTTTTATTATATTTTTTGTATCAAAACAAATTAAATAAATTGATCTTTAGAAAAGATGAGGAAATTTCTAAAATTCTATCGTATATTAATTCATTGACAAGCTCTTTAGAAGAAGTTTACCAACATGCTTCTGAATCAGCTTCAATTGCCTCAGAATCTGTTGTCATTGCTAATGAAGGAGGAAAAGCACTTCGAGACACTATTCATGGAATGGAAGATGTTCAAGAAGAGATCCAAGGAACGTCAAATAGTATTTTGCTTTTAAATAAAGGTTCTCAAGAAATTGAAGATATTGTTTCATTAATTGATGCAATTGCAGATCAAACAAATATTTTATCATTAAATGCTTCTATTCAGGCGGCGATGGCAGGGGAGGCAGGGCGTGGTTTTGGAGTGGTGGCAGATGAAGTGCAAAGGCTTGCAATTAAAGCAAGTTATGCAACGAGACAAATTGCTTCTTTAGTTAAAAATATTCAGACAAATACTACAAATGTTATGTCGGCTATGCAGCAAACAAAATCGGATGTTTTGAGAGGTACGACATTAGTTAAAGATGCAGGATTGGCCCTAGAAAAAATACAAAATATAGCAAGAAACTTATCGGATTCAATACAAAACATGGCCATGTTAATACATGAACACGCTAATAAGTCTAAAAAGATCAATCCTTCTTAATCCAGAATTAAGTATATGTTAAGGAAGAGAGTGCTCGTTCAAAGTTATTAAATTGTTCACCTACCTAAATTTTATTTAAAGATTGATTAATTTTTTTGGCAAGTACTTGAACGTGAGGCTCCCAAAACATTGTTTCATGATTGCCAGGGACTTTGTGAATTTCAACTGGTTCGGTTGAATAAGGTTGCCAGCAATTAGTAGGTAGAGCAATTTTTTTAAAAACAGGCCAAAGTTCTTGAGCTTTAAAGAAAGTTAAT
>CADEGZ010000044.1 GCA_902827015.1 uncultured Pseudomonadota bacterium | reverse complement strand
CCATCAAATAGTCGTCCGGTTTTGATAAAGATATATATCGCTGGTCCATCAAATAGTCGTCCGGTTTTGATAAAGATATATATCGCTGGTCCATCAAATAGTCGTCCGGTTTTGATAAAGATATATATCGCTGGTCCATCAAATAATGGTAATGATTTTTACCACTAGGGACTCTCGGATCAGCTGTGGTATGCACAAGGTATATCCTGCCTGAGTGTTCCTCTCCATGATCTACTCCAGCCTTGGGAACTATATCTTGCCCTTGCCGCTGACAAACCGTGATTCGCATACCTAAAAATCGGCTGATAGCCTCTATTTCTAATTGATCTCCCCATTCTCTACGTCCAGGATCACCCATACGGTCCATTCTTATATCAAAATCTTCAGTTATTGTTGGTAGATATTCAGCTAAATCTTTTTTATGGACTTTCATAAACGCAACTAAACGTTTCCTAAAATTATCATTGACCAAAACTTCCAATGCTTCAGCATGCTCTCTAATAAAATGAGAACTACCATCATACTTCAGAAATCGCTGTCTATTTTCTTCAATGGAATCTGCTATTTCTTCTCCAAACAGCTTTATAAAATGCTTTTTAAATAAAGCAGGATCACGTATAACAGGCAACAAATAGGAAAAAGCTACAGAATAAAACAAACAGCTCCCATCTGATGGAACATTGATTTCACAAATCTCTTGTCCCTCTGGAAGGTACACAAAATCTACTTCTTTATTTCGTATTTTTGGAATTCGCCGTTTTGTTGCAAGGCTTTCCTTTAAAGCTCTTAAGGCGCTCCCACTTAATCCTACAGGTGTTGGCCTACCTTGCTTACGAAGATTTTCTATATCTTCCACCCTTACACAAGCTAAAACAGCTGATTTCGGATAACCTTCTTCTACAGCTTCGATATGCTTAGTCCCAACATGAGGATACCACCGGCGCAGTTGTTGAAGCGTTATATTTAAACGACAAAGACATTCAATATCAAAATCTGTGCATTCTAAAGCTATTAATAAACGATCTTCAAAACTCGAATTAAAATAAACATTATCGGCCATAGGAGTCTTTGTAAAACGAAAATCTTCCCAATAAATAAAGCTTAGCTGTGTAAAACTTAACTCGACGATTACTTCCAATGGTAATGAAAAGGTGAATAGTTTTTGTTGGATCTGGATTACATTAAGCGTTTGAACCAAACTACTCATATTTGGTTCTTGATCCATGGGCTGAGAAAGATCTTTACGTTTAAGAAAAATCAATTTATCAAGAGAGATGCGTTTCAAAGTTTTCCAAGGCATACCCTGTTTTAAGAAGATAATATAACTTGCATGAAACTGCTCATCATCTATAATCTCCTCTGAAATTTTATCAGCGAGCGCTAGAATTTTTTCCCTTGAAAAACTCATCAATTGATCAAAATCATATTTACCTTGAGATAATACTTGCAACACAGATTGACCATGGCGAGGAAATCCATCCAAACTAAAATTTCGATGCATTACTTGATCTATGCTTAAGCCAGCTTTTAGTCCTAAAAAGACCGTTTCAATTCGGTCGCCCAAAGACAAACAAGGCTGATCAAAGTACTCCCCAATAACGCCATTTTGTAAGCAAACCAACAGTTTATCTGCTTCAGGAAAATCATAACTTAGCTCATCCCCTATTGCTTCTTGAACTGGTGCTAAACGAATTTTTTTTAACTCATGAATAACTTTTGGGGTCACACTCACAAACAATCTTGGACCAATAATAGCTGCTCTAAAAATGACGAAAGCTTGTTCATCTGTTAATTGAGAAACGAGATGAGGGGTATAACCAAAGCCTCCTTCTAGCAACCTTTTTTGATAAGGAGAATATTCTCGTTTGCCAGATTTTCGTATAAGATCTCCAACGGTCATTGCACCACTCTCTAAGGATTTAAGGGTGCTAGAATCAAGTTTTTGACCTCCTTCAGACAACTTACGGACTTGTAGAAAATCTATTTTACCGCTTCTTAATAACGAAACAATTGATTTTAATTGGTGTTCTAATGCTAGATTAGATGGAGAATAATAACCATATTCATTGCGGGTTTTATGCGGAAATTGCAACAAAAAAATTATTTCATCATAAGTTTTTTCTGCTAACAAAGGTAATTCTTCTAATACATAAAAATAAGGGGGAGAACATAAACTTTGTCGTTCCTGCACCGGCACTAAGCTTCTTAATTGTTGATGGTCTACGCCTTTTGAATATAAAAGTGCAAGATAATCATGCTTATCTAGCCGTCCTAGAGGTTGTGTGGGAGTACTTCCTGGAAGTACTTCTTTAGGAATAAAAAAAAGTTCCATATTGTGGAACGAAAAGAGGCTTAAGATTTCTAATATATACGCATGTGTGCGTTGGCATTCTTCGACTGCCCGCGCAGATGTTAGGTACGCGCAAAAGAACTCACTGTAACGCTGTGTGCGAAGTTGCTCTTCTGCAGATAGTTCAATACCAGGTGCTTTAGTTTTTTGCAGTTCACCTTTATAATACAAACTAATAACTTCCTGTAATTCCTTTATAGAACGTCCAGCCCATGTCTGAAAAACAGAATTTATCTCTGAATAAAGCGAAGGATCTAAGCCACCACTTTGGACCAAGCTAAATAAAGTCGGAATATTATGTTCATCAAGAGAATAACCAAAAACGATATTGTTAATTCCAACTGGATAAAGAGCTCCTCTTATTAGTTCTTCTAAAACTTGTTCAGAAACGTCTCTGGGTGTTTTTGCCATCTAAATTTGCCTTACACATTGTTATCGTAATTCTATATTTTAGAGTAAACCTCTACATCACCACCGAATCTGCTTCTTTAAGCTCTGCTACAGAATCCGGTTAACTATTAAGGATGCCTACATCTATTCTAAAATTCTAGTAGTCTAAATGATCGAGTATATTGATGTCAATTCCAATTGCTGTGAATATCGGTTGTCGCGATCAGGAAATTTGTAAGCTTCGGTGGGAATGGGAAGTAAAAGTGCCCGCATCTGAAATCGGATCAGTTTTTATTATTCCGGGTCAGCATACCAAAAATAGTGAAGATAGATTAGTGGTATTAAACCATTTAATGAGCGATGTAGTATGCAGTTGATTATTCGAGTGTTTCATGGTGGCCAGAGACGGAATCGAACCATCGACACAAGGATTTTCAGTCCTCTGCTCTACCGACTGAGCTATCTGGCCTAAAAAAATGTTATTGGGTTGCATTGTATCATGATTTGTCAAGAATGCCATGGCATCCTTGTGTGTTTATTAACTTAATTAGAATTGCTGTAGCCTGTGGGAGGAGCACTACCACCGCCAAAGAAAAAATTTTCCATTTCTGATACTAAAAAAGCTCGGTTTTTAGGATCAGTCATATTAAGATGATGTTCATTAATAAGCAGAGTTTGATGCTTTAACCACATTTGCCAGGCTTCTTTGGAGACCTCCTGGTAAATACGTTCGCCTAACACACCTGGATAAGGAGGGCGTGTTAAGCCTTCGGCTTTTTTTTTGAGTTTTATACAAAATACTTGATGCGACATAGTATTTCCTTAAAAATGAATGAGTGATTAAATTAGATCCTAACTATCACCTTTTTTAAATAAATCATAGGCCATAAAAAGGAATAAATATTCTTTAGTGAGTTCTTTTATGTAGTCGAATCTGCCCGAAGCACCGAGGTGTCCGGTCTCCATATTGATGTCCAACAATAATAAATGATCGTCTTTTTTCATATCTCGAAGCTTTGCTGCCCATTTAGCAGGCTCCCAATAAGTAACACGTGGATCATTAATGCCTGCCGTAATATACAAGGCCGGATAAGATTGGGCTTTGACATTATCATAAGGAGAGTAAGATTTAATGTATTGATAATATTTAAGATCTTGAGGGTTTCCCCATTCTTTAAATTCAGCGGGTGTTAAGGGAAGGCTATTATCTAGCATGGTATTCAATACATCCACAAATGGCACGTCGGCAATAGCTGCTTTGTAAAGTTCTGGCCGTTCGTTAATACAGGCGCCAACGAGCATACCACCAGCACTTCTACCTACAATACTGATATTTCCGTTGGATGTATATTGCTCATTAATTAAGTGATCAGCAACACTTGTAAAATCATTAAATGTATTTCGTTTGGTTAGAAATTTTGCACTTTCATACCAATGATATCCCATTTCATCGCCTCCTCGTACATGAGCAATTGCATAAACGAAACCACGATCGAGGAGTGATAAAAGATGGCGACTGAATTTAGCAGGCACGGCGTGGCCATATGCACCATATCCGTATAAATAAAGTGGATTTTTACCATCTTTTTTAAATAAACTTTTCTTGTAAACAATTGAAATTGGGATTTTGATACCTTCTTCGTTGGTAGCAAAAATACGTTCACTGTGGTACAGATCTTTATTATACCCGCTTGGGATCTCTAAAGTTTTTAGAAGGGTGAATTTTTTCGAGGGTATAAAGAAATTGTTTTTTATAGCTTGTCTACTGCTTTCCAAAGATGAAGTAGAACCCGAGTTATCTCGTTTAGACAAGCTATATTCGAATGTGGAATCGGGTGTTACGAGAGATGAATAGCTAATGCGAACTGCGTTTGCATCGAAGGTAGTATAAACAAGTTCGGCTTCATAGCTTGGATCAGGAAAATTTAGGATTTCCTGTTTTTTGGAACGTAAATCAATAATTTTTATTTTTGATAGCCCTTTTTCTTTAGTCGACAAAACAAGGTGATGTTGATATAAAGAAAAATCTTCTAAGTAAATATTTGAGCGGTGGGGTATCAGTTCTTTCCAATAAGTTTGTTCTGGATGAGTAACAAGAGTGGTACACATTCGAAAATTTTTACCTTTGTCGTTTGTTCGAATGTAGAATAAATGATCATGCTGATCAACATCATAAAGGTGTTCTTCTTGACGAATTTGGATTAAAATTGGTTTTAAGGTTTTTTCTGTTAAATCGATGTATCTGATCTCATTGGCATTTTTGCTGCCGGTTATAATAAATACAAAACGTTTATTGCCGGATTGTCCTAAACTCACCCAAAACGTTGGATCCGTTTCTTTATAAAGCAGTAAATCATTTGATTGGTTATCACCCAACTTATGAAAATAGACTTCTTCGGTGCGCCAACTGTCGTTTAATTTACTATAAAAGAACCCGGAACTATCTTTGTGCCAAATGACCGATCCAAGCGAGTTCTCTACAGAATCTTGAAGTATACCACTTTTTAAGTCTTTTACTCGAATGGTATAACGATCAGCCCCTGATAGATCGGCAGAATAAAGTAATTTCTGATGATCTTCACTTACTTGCATTTCGTCTAAGTTAAAATAACGATTATTTGATGCAAGTTCATTGACATTCAGAATGATTTCTTCTTTTACATCTTTAGAGAAATGTTTTCTGCAATAAATCGGATAATCTGAAGTTTTCTCTGTACGAGAATAGTAATAGTATTCACCTTTTCTAATGGGTACAGAGCTGTCTTCTAGTTTGATCCGATTGATCATTTCTTGGTAAAGTATTTTATATTGAGTCTGATAAAGCCCCATTATAGCAGCAGTATAAGCATTTTCTGCTTTTAGGTAATCAAGGATTTTTGGATCTTCAACTTTTGGCCAATTTTTGTCGCGTAACCAAAAGTAATTATCTGTTAGCTGATCATTATGGACATGGGTAACATGTGGGATCTTTGTAGCTTTTGGAGGCGTTAATGCTTTCATAGCCTTTTTAAGAACCATATTGACTTCAGTAAATTTATCATGAGGTGTACTTTGGTTTTCCTTGGTATGGGTAAAAAATGGGATTATTAGTATTACAAGGACAAAAAGTTTTTTATATAGCCTTCGCGAATGAATTTTATACGTTGTTACAACACTCACTTTTTTTAACCAAACTGTAAGATAGACGGATTATATAACAACTCAGATATATCGTAAAGTGGCTATTTAAAATGCTTTGGATATAAATTAGAGTTCTATTTTTTCTAGAATGCGCTTTATAGGGGCAGGTAAGCCTAAGTTTTGAATTTGGCTCCAAGAATGCCATTGAAATTCTATACCAGGGGTGTTGGGTTTATTGCCTTTGAGCTTACATAAGACCGGGTGAATGTTTAGATGAAAATGGGTGAAGCTGTGGCGGAAAGGTTTTAGGTATTGATGCTCTTGAATAGAAAATTTATAAGTGTTATCACACCAATCGTGAACATCAGTGTTAATTGAGCATTCGGGTAAGCTCCATAACCCACCCCAAATACCTTTTATTGGACGTTTTTCTAAAAGTATTCGCTGTGATTTTGAGTGAACCAGCATTAAAAGTATTGCTGATTTTATAGGTTTTTTTGGCATAGTGCGCCGACCAGGGTAATCATGAACACGTTGCAGTTTTAAAGCTTTACACGTTTTTGCAATCGGGCAGCTAGAACATTTAGGATTGGTTCGAATACAAATGGTAGCACCTAAATCCATAATTGCTTGTGTATAGTGATTGACACGCTTTTCTGGGGTAATTTCCTCGCTTAAGGCCCATAACTTTTCTATGACTTTGGGATGGTTTTTTTCACCTTCAACGGCAAAATGTCGTGATAAAACACGTTTGACATTGCCGTCTAAAATGGGGTGCCGTTGTAAGGCACTGATAGCAAGGATAGCACCTGCTGTGGAACGCCCAATCCCGGGTAATTCTATGACTTGTTGGTATACGAGTGGGAACTTTGCTTGATACTTTTTTTGCAAGATCTGGGCGGTTCTGTGTAAATTTTTTGCTCTTGCGTAATACCCAAGTCCTGACCATAAATGTAAAACACTGTCTAAATTTGTGTTGGCTAAAGTAGTGATGTTGGGGAAGTGTTTTATAAATCGTTTAAAATAGGGAATTACGGTGCTCACCTGGGTTTGTTGCAGCATAATTTCTGATACCCATACGCGGTAAGGAGTTGGATCGATTTGCCAAGGCAGATCGTGACGGCCATATTTATCAAACCATTTTAATATTTTTTGGCTTAGTAGCATTTAAGGGAAACCAAACAGCCTTTCTAAAGTATTGTCATGGTTTTTTTCAAAATGTTCTTTTTGAACCAACTTAATAGCTCCTTCAGCATAATGGGCTAAGTTAGGTCGCACAGACAAATTGCTAAAAGGACCATGGATTTGTATTGATAGTGGTGTTTTCTTTAAAAAAGCCAAAAGTGGTTGATTCGATGCTTGTGGTGTTTGTACTAATAGGGCCAATGCCTGATATTCCGCATTTTTATTAATAAAATCCAATGTTCCTTGTCCGTTTACCGTATAATCAGGATGAGTTAATTTAAAGTCGGAAGTGTGAAGCTTACCATCTTCAATAGAAATACTGGTTTCTATCGTGTGAAAAGGGCTGGTTAATTGTTGGTAATTAATGGCTTGCTGTTTCCATTCTCCTAATTCTGCTGTTAAGACGGCAGCCACATTAATCGGTTGCCTTTTTGATATGGTATCGGTAAGCATAACTATGGTAGTTTGTATGTGCTGTAAAAGTGGTGGTAATTCAATACCTCGTATTTTACCATCCATTAAAGTGATATAAGCGTTTCCAAACAAATTGTGAATACATTCTTGTAAAGTACTTCCTTGTGTCGTAAAAGAAGTGGTGGCTTGGATCTTTCCAGTAATTTTATCTTTCTCACCGATCAAGCTTAACATTTCATTAACGTCTGGGCTATAGATTTGATCTGAAATTTGGAATTTAGGAATAGGGTTTCTTAGGTCGACTTTAAGTTTTGCTTGGTGTTGACTATTTGCGAGTTGAGCATTAATTTCTTCAAAATTAAATATGCCATCTTTAGCATCTAAAGATGTTTTTATTTCAGTGATAGGTAAGCCACCAATACGCAGTTTTTTTCCATGGAAGAAACCGTTAATATTTAAAGTTCTGAACATTTTGCTTTGCAAATCGGTTTTAAAAGAAGCCTCTAATGAACTTTTGTTTTCAAGAGATAATACAAACGAAGTAACCTCTAACCAGGGTGCGCGATAATTAAAAGCGGTTTTTAAGTCGGCTGTTGGCGATATAATCGGATAAAATGGCAAATTAAACTCGGTTAACCATTGTGGTAAGTCAATGTTTTGCGCTTGGAATTTTCCTTGAATAAAAGGAGTATCTTTTAGATCTTGGACGTGTAATTCTCCTGTTAAAATAAGAGGCCGAAAGTCTTGTAGATTAGCTGTAAATTTTAAATTTTGAATGGCGAGTTGTTGCTTTTTATCATTGTAGCACCATTCTGCATTTAGGGATAAGTTGCCAACATGATCATGAGTAGGATCCTCAAGATGAAAGTTTGAGGTAATTGGAATAGCAAAGCCTGCTATGCCGATTGGTAGTTTTTTAGCTATTAAATTAAGGCGTGTAATTTTAAACTGGCGATTGGTAGGAGCATCTTGCCAGTACAAAGAAGCATCTTCTATGCTAAGACTATAGGGTAAAAGAAAGGATTTTTTAGGGTTCTTTTTTTCTAAAATAATTTCTTGTAGATCTTCCCAATTGGAAAAACCCGCAATGTTACGGCTTAAATTAACATGTAAGCCTTGCAATTGTACATCTACAAATAGCTTTCCAGAGAGAATGGTCCAAAGGTTAGCTTCGAAACGCGCTTTTTTTATAGTAAAAAACTCGTTTGAAAAAGTGGGGGCGTTACCTAAAGAGAGATCGTAAACTTCTAAGGACAAGCCGGGATCTAAGTACCAATAAATAGGGCCATTGATGGTTAGGGTGCGGCCGGTACTTAATGCAATTTGTTTTCGAATATAATCTTTAAAGTGGTTAGGATCTACCAAGGTAATGATCCCGATTATAGAAATTAGCCCCGCCATAACAACGGCAAGAAAAGCCTTGAATAGTTGTTTTAAAGTTTCGAACACTTAGGGCCGCCCTGGTCTCTTTTGTCTTTGGGAGCGGGTGATGGGAATCGAACCCACGCTACCAGCATGGGAAGCTGGAGTACTGCCATTGTACGACACCCGCAGCGTTTATTTATAGTAGCTGGGATTTTAGCGAAGTACAACCATTTTTTAAGTTTGTTAATCTACTATTAAAAGTAGTTGGGCAATTAGGAAATTATCTTTAAAATTGGGATGGGGAAAAGGAACTGGGGATCATAGGAGAGAGAAATGGAAACTGCAGATTTATTGGCGATGCGCTTAGCAAGCGGGGGTAGAGATAGAGAAGAAAGTATCAGTGGCAGGGGAATTAGTAGTACAAGTTATGATAGTAGGGAGCTTGAAGATGGGAGCAGTAGTTCTCCTGCGGCAAGTACTCGTACGGTGAGTATTAGTATCAGTAGTTCTAGCAGCAGTGGGCATCGTGATAGCAGCACAGGAAGAAGTGAGAAAGAAGAAAGAGCTGAGGATAGCCATCATATTCAAGAAGTGGCTTTGAGACTTAAGGCTCATCAAGAAAAAATTACGAGAAGACTTGATACTTTTGTAGAACAATTATTGCAGGCAGCAAGTAATGAAAATCTTATTCGTCAAATCCTCTCCTTTTTTAACAAAGCAATGAGTAGTGCTTTTCTAAAGGCTAAAAATGGTAGTTTTTTAAAAACGCTACATTCCCCTAAGAAGATAGTACATTCACCTGTTAATTTTGATAGTTTGATGCAGGAAGTTAGAGCTCTGCAAGAGGGGGATGTAAAGGAATACTATGATTTAAAAATGTCTCTGTTTGAAAAAATCTTAAGTTTGGAAGGAATAAGACCAAAAGAATTGTTTGCTAAGCTCTTACAAAAAAAAGAAGGTTTTGAATTTTTAATTGAAATTACTCAAAAAGAACTTGAATTACTTTTCAGAAAAAAAGCTGATGAAACATTGGTGAAATTGTGGAAAATTTTTAATGGTGCTGTAGTGGTTCCTGTATTAAAGGCAGCGGATTTTTTGAGAAGATCACCTGAAGAATATGTTTCTGACGATGTTGGATTTGATGAGGAATTTTTTGCAAAGATCGTTAATAATATTTATGAGTCGATTAGTGTAATTAGAAGTGCTTTGAATCATGTGAAAGAAGAAAGGAGAATAAAGATCGAAGGGTTTTTAATTCCTGAGGGAGAAATAAATACGTTACAGCAAGTACCACCCTTCTTTTTACGTTGTTTGAAAGATGCTATGAGAGATAAGATAGCAAATGATCCGCTTCGCCAGCATATCGATACTATTTCTAGTATTGCGAAACGGTTGCAAAAACCTATAAGAAGACGAAGTTTCTCTGGTTCAGCGCCGTCTCCTTCGCTGGAGCGGCAACGTCGACCCAGTGATCCTTTGCTATCCGCCTATGGCATTGTAGATACTGATTTTATGTTACGTGATGAGACTGACAATAAAGCAGGTGTACAAGTCGGTTATGCGCTTTCTTCTTGGAACCATTCTTCTTTACTTATTAGTCCACCTTCCCGAATGTCCTCTGAACTTTCAGATGAAGACGATTGGGTAATGATATATGAAACACCTGCTGTAGGGGAAATTAGGAGATGTTATGATTTAAACTCGGTATTGGCGTTACTTCGTCGAGGGCCTTTTGTTAGATTAGGCACTGGATTTGCTATTAATTATGCTCTTGGTCAATTTTTTACTGTTTATCCTGCAATTAGATCGCAAATAACACCTTATTTTGTTATTGGAGACGTTGTGGGTGGAGTAGTGGGTATTGTTATCGGGAGGCGGGTAATTTTAGATCCTAATGGAGAACCCAAGCTATTTTTTAGAGCATTAAATGCAGGTTCTGAGGGACTATTAGTATTTGTTTTTACTTTGGGTGGAATTATTAAAATCTATTTGATGCAAAATCCGACCGTAAATTATATTTCTAACGAAAAGTTCTATACCGGATTTGTAATGGCTCCTTTTTTATTATCTTTAGGCCATACCATTTGGTATTCTTTTTCCGAGATTGCAAAAGTACGATGGTCTTCAAAAAATAGGTGTTCACATTATGTAAGAGAAGGGTTGAATTTCTTTTTCAATTTTCTTTTGTTTGGCAGCATCTTACAAGTTTCAGAATTAAACTTTTTAAAGATCCCTAGCTACATTGGTTATTTATTAATACCCTCAGTGCTTTCTTTAGCAACGACTGCAATACGAACATTCACTCGTTATGGAGAATCTGTCAGAAGTATCTTATCTTATCTGAGTTTAGGTAATTTTATTTATATGTTATCAAAAGAATATTCTTCGCCAGAATATAATAACGGGGAGGGTTTTGGGAGTATTGCTGATTATGGACGAGTTATCTTCTATGGGGTCGCTGGGTCTTACTCGCTTTTCTTCATGTATAAGGAATCCAGAAAGTTTTTATTGATTTTTCGTGATGGAGAATTGGTTACCAGATTAGTGAGTGCTAGAAATATCGCTGGAATGTCTGTTGTACCATTACCACAGTCGGTTCCCTCATTAACAATGGGGACACTTAGGCAACCTTTAATTTCATCGGATTATTCTTGTAGAGTACCAGATGAAGTTCAAACACAACAAAGCAGTGAAGTTATGTCGGGCGAAGATGTAGTGTCCCCATCTATTCGAGTAGAGCAAATGAGTCAAAGGTTGCAAGATATTCATAATGCTTTAGACAATAAAAGTTCTGAGAAAATGAGAGATCAAGATACGGCTTTTTTAGGTTGGGCACCGCCATCAAGAGTTTCGTGGCCAGGTGAAGTACCACCACTTCCTTCAGAAAACCCCCGACGCAGGTGTTGCAGTTGTGCGATCTTATAAATACTTAATTTTTAGGCAATAAACGTTCAAGGGCTTTATTGATGGTTTTGTTAATCAGTTTTTCAACGAAGTTTTTTTGTGCGTAAGCCAGTGCTTCATTGGTATAGGTATCTAGATCAGGTCGGATCACAGGATTGCTTAATGTGCCGCTAATGGTCGCAGGTAAAGGTGTTTCATATAAGTAATGGGCAACTTGATCTGTAGCAGGATAGGGATTCTTTCTAAGGAGAATAGAGGTGTGATATTGGATAGCTTCATTGGTTAAGTTAACAGTTCCTCCTCCAGAGACACTGTAATCTGGGTGAGTAATAGATAAATCGGAATTTTTAGCCAATTCGTTTTCGATATTAATGCTGGCTTTTACCTTATCGAAGGGCGTGAACGCTTGTGAATGTGCAGAATCATCTATTTTCCATCGTTGGTACTCTGTACTCAGTGTGTTTTTAACATTGAAAGTTTGCTTATTAATCAAGGCATCAACAAGGCTGTGGATACTTGCTTGAGCATTCTTGAGCAGATCAACCAAGTTAATACCATAAAGTTTTCCACTTGCAATTTCAATCTCTGCATGTCCAATTAAGCTTTTACGCAACTCATTCACATTTTTACCACTGGCATTTAACTTAACGGTATAGTGTGTTTTTCCCGCGAGTTTGTTTTTAACATCGAAGAAGCTTAGCAATTGATTGATTTCAAAGTCTTGCCCTTCGCCGGTAAATGAGAAGCGTGGTGTTGTTCCCTGCAAATCTATTTGTAAGGTTGCTTGTTGTGGAATATTGGCTATCTTAAGGGTAATTGGGTTTAAGCTAATAACATTCTCTTTACCAACAATGGCACTTTTTACTTCATCAATGTACAATGTGCCAACCTTTAGCTGTTTACCTAGAAAAGTTCCGTTTAGATTGAGAATCGTTTGGAAATTAAGACTAAGACTTCCTTCTAAATTACCATTCTCTTTGGCGTTAATATTAAAACAAGTGATCTCTAATTGTGGATCCTGATATTTAAAAGCAAACTTGATATTCATTGAGGAAGGTATGGCAGCATTTTCATCTATATTAAAACTTTTTAACCAGGCATTTGGATCAATGCTTTCTGTTTCGCATATTCCCTCTATGAGGGGAATATCCTTTAAATTTTTAATTTCAATGTTACCTTTTAAAACACTCGATTTTCCATTAGAAGGTGCTAATTTTAAGGTAATATCTTGAATATCAAGTTGATTTAGATTTTGTTGTAAAGACCATTTACTCGACAGCTGTAGTTTTCCTAGGAGCTTTGCTTGTTCATCTTCTAAATCGAAACTTAAGGAAATAGGGTTGCTGTTTTGCAATATGCCCTTAAATAAATTTCCTGCAGATAAATTTAAATTTGCAAATGTATAACGCATATTTTTTTTGTCATCTTTTAGGGTAACTTGTCCATTTTTGATTTCAATGCCATTTAAACGAAATTGAAAGGGATTTGCTTCAGAACTGGAAGAGGGAGAATTTTGAGAACTTAAGAGACGTTGCTTTAAGGTGCCCCAATTGGTGTCTCCTTTGGCGTTGCGCTCTAAGCGTAAATCTACCCCTTTTATTTTTAAATTTAAAAATATTTTCCCACTCAATAATGGTAATATCTCTGCCTCCGCACTAATAGATTCAGCGGAGAATAAAGGATTTTTAAAAGGCTCAAGTGCTTCCAAAGCGATTTGATCAAGTTCTAATGAGAGCATTGGCCACCATCGCCATGAAATAGGGCCTTGTACGGTTAGAACATGTCCTGTTTGATCTAAAACTTCTTTTTCAACCACGGGTTTAAATTGATTTGGATCTACAAAGTTCACTACGCCAAAGATAAGGGCAATAACAATAATACTAAGAAAAATCAGAATTTTTAAGAAACCTTTCAAAAGTTTTATCATTACTTGATCCTATTCTTCATGGTAAGAGAGTGCTACAGATAGCCGTATGCGCTGTAATTCTAACACAAATCTTTAAGAGAATGTAAAATAAAAAAGCATTATACAAAAAAAAGAATAATAAATGCATGGACGTTGAGAGGATTCTTTGACATAATACAGCAGGTAAAAAGCATGATTGTGAGTCTAGCCTTTTGAATGACATACCAGCTACTATTGATTTAAATCCTGGCGGTGATCAACCCAAAGCTTCAGTAATTTGGTTACACGGCCTAGGTGCTGATGGCAATGATTTTGTGCCAATTGTAGAGCGTTTTGCGCTCCCTTCGGAGCACAAGGTACGTTTTGTATTTCCCCATGCGCCTATCCGTTCTGTAACAGTGAATGGGGGTATGCGAATGCGTGCTTGGTATGACATTGCACAATTAGATTTATCCCAAAATGAAGATCTAGCAGGAATTGAGGACTCTGCAAGGTTGATCCGCTTGTTGATCGAACGAGAACAAGGATTGGGCATTACGACGGATCGAATTGTTTTGGCGGGATTTTCTCAAGGGGGGGCAGTGGCTTTGCACACTGGATTACGTTTCCCTTTATCTTTGGGTGGGGTTATTGTGTTGTCGGGTTATTTGCCTGTTCCGAATACCTTGATGTTAGAACGACATCAGGCAAATCAACATACCCCTATTTTTATGGCACATGGCCTTTTTGATCCGGTGGTTCCAGTAATATTAGGGCAAATGTCTAAAGAGCAATTAGAGGGATCGGGATATGCTGTGAGTTGGCATTCTTACCCTATGGCACATGCGGTGATCCCAGAGGAAATTGAAGACATTGGGAAGTTTTTGCATAAAGTTCTTTAATGAATTGTCTTCAGACGTTACTTTTTTATTAATCCTCGACTAACACTAACGTAATTTTTCGAACGATCGGTGCAACAAATTGCGCAACAATAAAGGCAAGTGTGCTCTTAGTGTATTACATGTATTTTTTGCAAACTTTTAAGGACATGAACCCAACGCTGGAGCAAACAATTCCCAGCACTATCAGTACGATAGGCCAAGCGGTTGAATGAATAAAATATTTGCTTGTGAAATAGCCGATATATCCTAAGAGTGAAATAGTACTAATAAAAAGTAGCATTTTATTTTTAAGAATAGTGCTTAAATAAAGGATGAGAGCGCTAACTCCCAAAAACGTAAATTCAAAATAGGATTTTCTAACAAGCTCAAAAAACCCATTTAAAAGTAGGACTGACCCAATTAAATACCAAAAGTTGGCAATGGACTTATAATGTTTTTTGTCTAGTAGATAGGCGATAAAGGATAATGAGAGGCCGACTAGAATGTTGGTTGCTCTTTCGCTTGCATGTAAAAAATCAAAAACAGCTGAGAAGAATGTACTCCAAAAGAAGACTGATATGAAAACTAAACAAGAATTTTTTATTTGCTTGAGGACAATGATCTGTTGTATTAACATGATACCAAAAATAAGTGCAGTAGAAACCTTGGTACTAATTCCTTGTTGAAATTCGTTTGCAGCCACAAAAAGCCCACTGGTCTGAAATAGAATAGAAACTAAAATTAAGAATGTTAGCGAGTGCTCATGTGTTTTTTGTTTTAATGCCTGAATAATTGTGAAACCATAAAGAATGACACCTGTTCCTAATGTAATGGTTATCTTGGGAATACTACCCATGTTTGACCAAAATGTTCCAATATAAATGCATAAACCTGCAAAAATAAAAATACTTCCTAAATGAGCAAACCATCTCATGAGGATCTCTATTTTGCTTAAAGCGGGTGGGGGTGGTGGAGATTTTAAAAAGGTCAAGATTTCCTCGTGTGTAATATGGTGTTGTACAACTAGGCGACCAATTTTTTTTAATATTTTATCTTTATTTCTGCTGGGTCTTTTCATTGTTTATTGGCCTCTTGGTTTGAGACATTTTTTGCCACTTCCGATTTTGCCTTGGGCAGGATCCATCCGATGAATTTAACAAATTTGTAATCATAGCTATTATTAGCTTCGTCAAAAATATGAATAACATTTTTGTCTTTAGTAATGGTAAAGTTTCTTTTGTGAGAATTTAAGAAAGCAAACGGGGTAAGACCATTATCCGTTGGGAAGAAAAACGTTGCTTTATAACCGTCTTTTGATTTCTGGTTGGGATCGATTTGTAAATCTTCTAATGCGGGAATGTTTAATAATTCTTTCTGATTTACAGAGGTTTGTTTAGGAAGATGTGGTAACTTCAAGGGGATTTCTATGGAAATTTTTGCTTTAACATCAAACAGGAATAAACGGGGCATTGGCAAAGTACCCTTAATAACTGCGGGCGTTATCCAAATCTTAAGTTTGCTGTTTTGAGTTTCGAGAGTTACGCCATCATGAGGGTAGGGACTGATGAGATATAAAAGATCGCATTGCGGAGGTTTGACAAGTAGTGTGGGCATTAATGAAACTATGCCAAAAAGCAAGGTTAAAAAAACGGGTAGGAAGATCCCCACAATTAAGACAAGGTGTTTTTTGAAGATTTTATACATTGCTTTTTTAGATGCATCTATATATTTTTCGCATTCGAGTGCGAAAGCCATAATTTAAGTATGTTAGTTTTCTTATAGTCTATCTTCGTATGAAAGGCAAAGCAGGGCTTGATTTTCGGAGGATTGATCTTGTATAGGTGTAAGTTATTTTGCAATAAGT
>CADEGZ010000043.1 GCA_902827015.1 uncultured Pseudomonadota bacterium | reverse complement strand
AGGAGCGTAATAATAAGAAAGCCCCCCTGTCATTTTGGGAACGGTAAGTATACTGTCGGTTGTAGTTGTGCGAATGTCAGTTTGCCAATGATCGCGAAAAGCTCGATCTAAACCGGTGTTTGCTAATACGCCTGCCATTAAAAAACTATCGCCTAAAAGAATGAGATTGTCGTTATGCATATAGTTTGTAAAGTCTTGTTTAATATCCTGAATAAGGTGTTGGCTCCAATTTTTTTCGTATTCAGTAGGGTGTTTAGGTGGGGGTAAACTTAAACTGGCAGCGTTAGCGATGCTAAAAAGCGATGTTGTTCCTAAAAGACAAATAGAAATTATTAATTGAATAATAATACTTGAATGTGTCATATCCCTCGACGACCATAATTTTCTTTACTTCCTTTCAGAATGGACCACAGGATGCATATCGTCAAAAAATGGCAGGGTGGGATGGCCGCAAGTCATAAAATGTAAATTAACTAACTTTTTATACCGCCTTGAGTTAACTGTTGGGGGTTAAGGAGATGGTCTAATTCTTTGGCAGAAAGCTCTGTCATTTCTTTTGCCACTTCTTTGATAGAACGCCCTTCCTTATAGGCTTTTTTAGCAATTGCAGCGCCTTTCTCGTAACCAATGATGGGATTTAAGGCCGTCACTAAAATAGGGTTTTTAGCCAGATCTGCTTCTATACGCGATTCATTAACCACAAAACCTGCAATAGCTTTATCTGCCAGTACGGTAGCACTATTTGCGATTAATTTAATGCTGAGTAGGATATTATAAGCAATAACAGGTAGCATAGTATTTAATTGAAAACTGCCAGAAAGGCCACCAATGCCGATGGTTGTATCATTCCCAATGACTTGTGCAGCTGCCATAATGACTGCCTCAGGAATCACTGGATTTACCTTTCCTGGCATAATACTGCTACCAGGTTGTAAAGTAGGTAGAGCGATTTCACCAAACCCTGCTAGAGGGCCACTATTCATCAGGCGTAAATCATTAGCAATTTTAGTTAAGCTAACTGCAATTACGCGAAGTTTTCCTGAAAATTCTATTACCGTATCTTGTGAGCTTAGAGAGGTAAAATAATTGCTATGTGGTATAAAAGGAATTTGAGTTTGTGACGACAATTCATTTGCAACGCGTTTACCAAATTCTGGATGTGCATTAATACCTGTGCCAACAGCAGTTCCACCTAAAGCGAGGGCGTGTAGTTGAGGGAGTGTTGCGGTAATTCTAACGATGTTTTGATGAATTTGTGTTGCCCAACCGCTTAATTCTTGCCCAAATGTTAAAGGCATCGCATCCATTAAATGGGTGCGGCCAGTTTTAACGATGTACTTTAGATTTTGTGCACGGCTACTTAGAGTATCGGCTAGATGATATAAAGCTGGAAGCAATAAGTTTCGGGCTTCAATACTGCAACTTACATGAATTGCTGTTGGGATAACATCGTTGCTACTTTGGCTCATATTAACGTGATCATTCGGATGAATGTTTTTTTTGATTTTTAAACTGGCGAGTCGCGCAATAACTTCATTAACATTCATATTGGTGCTGGTTCCAGAACCTGTTTGAAAAACATCAATAGGAAACTCTTTATCGTGTTGTCCTTTAGCAATACTTTCAGTAGCTGTCATGATCGCTCTTGCAATTTCTGGATCTAAGAGTTTGAGATCGGCATTTACTTTTGCAGCGGCGGCCTTGATTAAAGAAAGAGCACGGATAAAAGAACGAGGCATGGTTAAACCGCTAATGGGGAAATTTTCAATTGCGCGTTGGGTTTGAGCACCATATAGAGCATCTTTAGGAACCTTCAGTTCTCCCATGCTGTCCTTTTCAATTCGAGTTTCACTATGCTTCATATCATCCCCCTTTAAGAAGTATCCTTATTTTTTGTTCAATAATTGTCTAAGTACGTAATGTAAAATTCCGCCATGTTGGTAGTATTCTATTTCCTTCGGGGTATCAATGCGTACCAGTGCGGAAAAAGTTCTTTTTTCATTGGTTTCTGCTGTGAACTCTATAGTAACTTGGCCACGCGGTAAAAGCCTTTCTAGGTTGAAACTGTAAGTTTCTCGCCCGGTTAAACCAAGAGATTTAGCGTTTTCGTGAGGTAAAAATTGTAAAGGTAAAATTCCCATACCAATTAAATTAGATCGATGGATCCGTTCAAAACTTTCAGCAATAACAATTTGTACACCCAACAATCGGGGACCTTTTGCTGCCCAATCGCGCGAAGAACCTGTTCCATATTCTTTTCCTGCAATTAAAATAAGTGCACAATCTTCTTTTTGATAACGCATAGCAGCGTCAAAAATCGACATTTTTTCATTAGAAGGTAAATGAACTGTCCAATTGCCTTCGGTGCCTGGAATAAGTTGATTTTTAAGGCGAATGTTTGCAAAAGTACCTCGCATCATCACTTCATGATTCCCACGTCTTGAACCGTAGGAATTAAAGTCGTTTGGTGAAATACCAAGGTTTTGTAAGTAAAGACCTGCAGGACTATTCTTTGCGATGTCTCCTGCAGGAGAAATGTGATCAGTTGTTACTGAATCGCCCAATACAGCTAACACTCGTGCATTTTGAATGTTTGTAAAAGATCCAGATGGTGCTTCTTTCATTTCTTCAAAGTAGGGGGGTAATTTAATATAAGTAGATTTTTCTTTCCAATCAAATTGTTCTCCTTTGGGAATGTTTAGATTTTGCCAGCGTGCTTCCCCTGTAAATACTTCGCGGTAACGAGAAGAGTACATTTCTCCTTTAACAGTTTGGTTAACAGTTGTTTGGATTTCAGTAGCGCTTGGCCAGATGTCTTTTAAATAAATAGGACGATTTTCTTTGTCTTGACCAATTGGATCATTGTAGAAATCAATATTCATTGTCCCTGCCAATGCAAAAGCCACGACCAAAGGAGGAGAGGCTAAGTAAGCATAGCGCACTTCGGGGTGAATTCGGCCTTCAAAGTTGCGGTTTCCAGATAAGACCGCTGCCATTGAAAGGCTGCCTTGTTTAATGGCTTGGCTAATCGTTTCTGGTAGAGGGCCTGAATTACCTATACAAGTGGTACATCCATATCCGACTAAATTAAATCCTAAAGCCTCTAGTGGTTTCATCAATTCAGCTTTTTCGAGGTAATCTGTAACCACTTGTGAACCAGGCGCGAGGCTTGTTTTTACCCAAGGCTTAGTTGTTAAGCCTTTTTCTTGAGCTTTTTTAGCAAGTAGCCCGGCCGCTATCATGACATCAGGATTAGAAGTATTGGTACAGCTGGTAATAGCAGCAATTACAACAGCTCCATGAGTGAGAGTATGAGTTTTACCATTTAACTCTACATTTATGCCATTTTGAGCGTTTGCTAAGGCATTTTGTTCATTTAATAAAGATTGAAATCGTTCTTTAGATTGTCGTAATGAAATGCGATCTTGAGGGCGTTTGGGGCCCGCAATAGAAGGCGCTACTGTGTTCAAATCTAGGGAGAGATGCTCGCTGTATTCTGCTTCTGCACTTCCTGTTGTGCGGAATAATCCTTGCGCTTTAGCATAAGCCTCTATAAATCGGATTTGAAAATCTTCTCGACCAGAAAGCTTTAAGAATTTTAAAGTTTCTGTATCGATTGGAAATATACCACAAGTTGCGCCATATTCAGGTGCCATGTTTGCAATGGTTGCACGATCAGCAAGTGGTAAATGATCCAAACCATCGCCATAAAATTCAACAAACTTTCCAACTACATTTTTCTTACGTAACAATTCTGTAACGGTTAAAACCAAGTCGGTGGCTGTGGTGCCTTCGGGTAATTTTCCGGTTATTTTAAATCCTATTACTTCTGGAATGAGCATCGTAACAGGTTGGCCCAACATTGCTGCTTCTGCTTCAATACCACCCACTCCCCAACCCAATACCCCAAGTCCATTAATCATAGTGGTATGAGAATCTGTTCCGACCAAAGTATCTGGGTAAGCAATCGTTTCTTCTTGTTCTTGTTTGTTAAAGACAACACGTGCTAGATATTCTAGATTGACTTGATGAACGATCCCGGTTCCAGGTGGTACTACACGGAAATTTTGAAAAGCTGTTTGTCCCCAACGTAAAAAAGCATAGCGTTCTTCATTTCTGGCAAATTCCGTTTCTACATTTTTTTTGAATGCTTGAATGTCCCCATAATAATCTACCATCACTGAGTGATCAATCACTAATTCCACAGGGGAAAGGGGATTAATTTGGGTGACTTCTCCGCCGAGTTTGTCCATGGCATGGCGCATTGCAGCGAGATCAACCACTGCGGGTACGCCAGTAAAATCTTGTAGAATCACCCGTGCAGGTGTAAAGGCAATTTCATTAAGTGAAGGTGTCTTAGCAGACCAGTTTAATAAAGCTTCAATATCACTTTTTCTAACAGACGTATTATCTTCATGACGCAGTAGATTTTCCAGCAGTATTTTTAAAGAAAAGGGGAGCCGGTTCACGTTATATTGCTTAGGAAGCCGGTTTAAATCATAAAAAATGAAAGGCTTTCCTTGTACGGTAAAACTTGACCTGGTTTCAAAACTGTTTAAAGACATAGATTGCTCCCTTCTTACTTATGCTCTTCAAGATTGAGTTTAGAACATCTGATCAACCTGCCACTTTTAAGGGGGAATTACAACAATAAAGAATTTATTTAAAAGCGAACACTTAGTGAGTAAATTTACTTTTTCGGTGTCTATATTGAAGTTAAGAGAGCTAAAAAAATCGCAATAAAACGGTTTTGGGTGTGGTGATATACATGCAGTTGGCTCGGCCTTAAGACTACGCAAATTATAATTTGCTTTAAAGCGGAGTAATAAGAAAATGTCTTCTGATTCTAATGACTTAAGCAAGCGTTTAGGTACGGTTACGGGTAGCCTTGGTTCTAAGGGGGCCGTACCAACAGCAAAAGAACAAGCGGCGCAAATATTTGAAGAAGAATTGTCTAGAGCAGCAATAAATGCACTTGCCATTTGTGTAAATTATGAACGAGCACTTGGAACGGCACAAATAGAATATGACGTAGGGCAGATTGCAAGAAGAGAATTTACCGACGACGAAATAAGGGAATTACAGAAAAAAGAAAATGAAAAGGCTGCAAAAGAAGTGCCTCCCAGAACACCAAAAACTCTAACAAGAGAATATCTAGGTGCTAGAGTTGACAGATCTAAAGCAATGCAGGACAAAATGGCCGCAGAAAAGGATAAACAAATAAGAGAAATGGAAGCGCAAATTGGCTATAAGCCTCAAGAATCAGAATCCGAGAAAACTAAGAGAGAATTGATTGCAAATTTTGAAGACTTAGCGCAAGAAAATCCTGCTTTAGCTTTAGAAGTTGAAAAGTTCAAAAAAGATCCTTCGGCTTCATATCTTCTGAAATTAGAAAAAAAAGCAAGATCTGAAAACAATGCTGATTTGGCTTTAAAAATTCAAAAAATTAGAAAAGCAGCTGATAGAGCGGTTAATAAAGCCGAAGATCACATGGCACATCTTGAAAGGTTGGCAACAGAAAATCCTGTTTTGGCTGGAAGAATAGCAGCATTTAAGAGAGACATTGCTGATGCAGCGCAAAAGGAGTTTGAAAAAGTTAAGAAAGAGGATAAAGCTTGGAATAGCAGACCTCCTGTAGAAAAACGTAGAATTTTGGCTGATGTGACACGCAGGGTAGCAGAAAGAAGGCTTGATGAATTGTACCCCAATCATAATACTGATAAATATATTGCTGAACACCCGCAACGTGATCAAGATGGTAGGCCGGTATATGAGGTTGTAAAGGATAAGCATTTAAATCCAATACTTGGAGAAGATGGCAGACCAAAATTGAGGCTCAAAGAACTCAGGGATGAACACGGTCAAGTCGTTAAAGTTCCAATTCCAATCCCAGCAGAAGAAGTGGTACAACGATTACCCGGTGTTGTTGCGTATGCACTTAATCCAAGTGATTTATCGGTCATTGTAAGAAATAGACGCGAAGATGGAATGGATGAGCCAAGGATAAGACAACCAGTAGTCCCGCAGCTAGATCCTCCACAACCGGTAAACAACAATGCTCCAAGGCCAAAAATAGAAATAGATCCTTCTCCCTCTGCGAAAAAGAAGCCAGCAGTAGAAGTTGACGATGGGATGCAATTTTTGTTTACAAGAGATTCTATGAAAGCGCTGCAACAAGAAAAAGCGGCTACAATAGGCATCGAAGTAAACATGACTCCAGAGAGATTTAGAGAAATTTGTTTGGAAGAATTACCACTTCACATTGAAGAAACATATGGTGATGTAAGTAATAAGTTTAAAGGTGTGGTATGTGAAGCAGATCCATCCGGTGCGAATAATAGTTATCGAATTTCTCAAGATAACACATCTTTAGTTGAGCTGGTATATAATACGCCTAAAGGTAATAATAAAACTGCAAAAATTGATATTATTTTAACAGATCCTCAGCAAAAAGATGAATCCTTGGTTTTAATGGTTGCTTCGGCTAAAAAGGTGTTGGAAGATAGAAGGGTACCCAGAAATAGAGAAAAAGGGAAATGGAAGTTTAACATTGAAAATTGTGAAAATAAACCGGAACTCGCATTAAAATTGTACCTGCAGGGGCTAAGTCTCGGGTTACAGCCTCAATTTAAAGATGAACACAACGACAATGCTACACTTCAAGGTATGCTAGCGTATGAAGGGAAAAAAGTAAAATATACGGGTGATGACTTGAGTCTTAAAGAAAAATATGAGGATGGGGAATTGAGTTTTAAGGATGTATATGAAGAAGCCCAAAGTGGACGTCTAAAAGGTGATGAGCTTAAGCAGTATATAAATGCACTAGCAGTTAGCGAAGGGCCGGAACCAGAACATCATAGATCTAAGAGACGTTAAGGCATGTCTTAAAAGGACATGCTTAAAATTTAATACCTTTTTCCACTCCCTAATATAATTTACTCCGTCAACGGCTTAACCTGTTAGAAATACCAGGAAACGAGAGCCTTTTTCTTTTTTGAAGTGTAGTTAAAGCAATTAAATTTAAACATTAGATTTTGTTAAACCTCATTGTTAACTAACCTGGCATCCTGCACAGCGGTTAAGGTATAATACCTTTTTATGGATTTTATTAAGTTGGTGGAGTAGCTTTATTATGACCATTGAACGTACCCTATCCATTGTGAAGCCAGATGCTGTTGCTAAAGATGTGATCGGAAAAATACTTGCGCGTTTTGAAGCAGCGGGTCTTAAGATCGTTGCTGCAAAAATGTTACATCTTACCAAAGAACGTGCTGAAGCTTTTTATGAAGTGCATAAAAGTCGCCCTTTTTTTAATGATTTGGTTAAGTTTATGGTATCAGGGCCTGTCTTAGTCCAAGTTCTAGAAGGCGAAGATGCAATTGCTAAAAACCGTGAAATTATGGGGGCTACTAACCCTAAGGAAGCTTTGCCTGGGACAATTCGTGCAGATTTTGCCGTTAGTATTGATGAAAATGCGGTGCATGGTTCAGATGGGCCAAAGACAGCAGCCGAAGAAATTGCCTTTTTCTTTTCCCCACAAGAGATTTGTACAAGAATACGATGAATGCTTCACCGTCTTGTGTTTTTCCATTAGTTGTAGCGCCTTATGTAAAGAACGATAAGGTTAATCTCTTAGATTTAGAGATTAAAGAATTGACCAATTTTTTTGTTGGTCTTGGGGAAAAACCGTTTAGGGCGCAACAAGTTTTAAAGTGGATCCATCGGCAAGGCATGGATGATTTTTCACAAATGACAGATTTGAGTAAAGCATTGCGGGAATGTTTGAGTTCGCTTTGTGAAATTCGTGCGCCTTTGGTTGTACAAGAACAGTGTTCATTGGATGGTACGCGTAAGTGGTTAATACGGTTAAAGGATGGCAATCATATTGAGACGGTATTCATTCCAGAAAAAGATCGTGGAACACTTTGTGTTTCTTCGCAAGTGGGTTGTGCGTTAAATTGCTCTTTTTGCTCGACAGCAACACAAGGGTTTAACCGCAATTTGACAACCTCAGAAATTATTGGTCAAGTATGGCAAGCAAGTCGGCGTTTAAAATCTATTCAGAATAATCCAGAAGAAAATGTTCCATTTTACAAATGCCTTATTACCAATGTTGTCATGATGGGAATGGGAGAGCCTTTATTAAATTTTGAAGCAGTTGTAAAAGCGCTATCGATTATGCGTGACGATTTAGCATATGCATTGCCGCGCAGGCGAGTCACATTAAGTACTTCTGGTGTTGTTCCTAATATTGATCGTGTTAGCCAAGAAGCAGATGTATCACTTGCTGTTTCGCTGCACGCTGCCAATGATGAATTACGTAATCGTTTAGTGCCACTCAATAAAAAGTATCCCATTTCGGTATTAATGGAGGCGTGTAAGCGTTACGCAGCTTATAAACCAGGCCGGCACATCACTATGGAATATGTGATGTTACGAGGCGTAAATGATAAAAAAACAGATGCCAAGCAGTTAGTTAAAGTTTTGCAAGGGATCCCTTGTAAAGTAAATTTGATTCCATTCAATCCATTTTCAGGAACGGAATATGAAACTTCTACTGTCGAGGCAATTGATGCGTTTCGCATGATATTAGTTAAAGCGGGGCTGGTGACGACAGTACGTAAGACACGTGGTAGTGATATTGATGCAGCTTGTGGGCAATTGGTGGGACGGATCCAAGATAGGACACGACGCCATGCGAAATTTTTAGCTAAAACTTCAAAGCAAAAGCTTTTTCTGTCAGATTAGAGAGGGGGAATGGATGTGGATAAAAAGATAGTAATATTTTTATGTTTTGTAGTGGGCTCTTCGTTGGGGCTAGTGGCTTGCGCAAATAAATCAGAGAAAGCGGCTTCTACTAATAGTTCATCAAACCTAAGTGTTGCGATTGATGCTGCTCCAGATTATAAAAAGGCTGCTTTAGTCAATGTTCAATTAGGCTTGGGATATTTGGAACAAGGACAAGTTGCTCGTGCTAAAACAAAGCTGGTCCATGCAATAAAGTTGGCGCCTCAACTTCCAGAAACGCATTCTGCTTTTGGTCATTTTTTGGAAATGGTCGGTGAACGTAAGGATGCCGAACGTGAATATAAAAAGGCAGTTAATTTAAGTGTAAACAAAGGCGCTGCTTATAATAATTATGGTGGGTTCTTGTGTCGTGGTGGTCGGTTTAAAGAAGCCGATCATGCTTTTTTGCAAGCATTGGAAGATAAAACATATTCTCATACGGCAGAAGTATATGAAAATGCGGGTTTATGTGCTTTAAGAGGAAAAGAACTAGGAAAGGCACAAGAATATTTACTAACTGCAATACGTCAAGATCCTGCTCGAACCATTGCATTATTGGAATTGGCCGATTTAAATATAAAGCAAAACCAGTTTAACGAAGCTAAAGTTTTTTTAAAGCGCTATAAGGCAATTGCGGAACCCAGTGCTCGATCATTATGGCTAGGGATCTTGTTGGCCAAAGGATTGCATGATGATAACGGCGTTGCAAGCCAAGCTTTATCATTAAAGAATTTATTTGAAGATTCACCTGAATATCAATTGTATTTAAAATCTGAGAAAAGTAATACATGACAGAAAAATTTCAAGCCATTCGAGGGATGCCAGATATTCTTCCGGTAGATGTACCTTTTTGGCATGAATTTGAAACATATTGGCGTCGGCTAACGTCGAGTTATGGCTATGAAGAAATTCGATTACCTATTTTGGAAGCAACAGCTCTTTTTAAACGTTCGATTGGAGAAGTAACAGATATTGTTGAAAAAGAGATGTTCAGCTTTGAGAGTAGGGATGGCGAGAGTTTAAGTTTACGGCCAGAAGGGACAGCGGGTTGTGTTAGAGCAGCGTTAGAGCATCACTTATTGCATCACCAAGTTCAGCGTTTGTGGTATCAAGGCCCAATGTTTCGTTATGAACGGCCTCAGAAAGGAAGATATCGTCAATTTCATCAAGTCGGTATAGAAGCATTTGGATTAGAAGGGCCAGATATCGAAGTTGAGCATATTTTAATGATGGTGCGGCTTTGGAAATGGTTAGGCGTGGAGAGTGCAATATCATTGCAGGTAAATAGCCTGGGTTCTTTTGAATCACGTAAGATATATCGAGAAAAGTTGGTTGATTATTTATCGCAGTATTACCACGAATTGGATGCAGACAGTAGACGTCGGTTACAGACAAACCCTTTACGTATTTTAGACAGTAAGAATCCGGCGTTGGCCAATATTATTGCAGGCGCACCTAAGTGTCAGGATTATTTAGATGCAGCCTCGAAACTGCATTTTGAAACATTCTTGCAGTATTTGTCACAAGCGGGGGTCCACTATAAGATAAATTCTAATTTAGTTCGAGGTTTGGATTATTATAATCGTACTGTATATGAATGGGTGACTGACAAACTGGGAGCTCAAGGTACAGTGTGTGCAGGTGGTCGTTATGACAGTTTGGTAGAGCAGTTGGGTGGAAGCCAAATAAAAGCGGTTGGATTTGCCTTAGGAATAGAGCGCGCTTTATTATTACAACGTGCTTTAGATCATTGTAAAACAGTTGAGCGAGATGTTTATTTGATCCATTTGGGAGAAGGATCAGAAAAAAAAGCTTTATTGTTTGCCGAACAATTGCGTAATGATTGGCCAGAATTGCGCTTAATTGTTCATTGTGGTGGTGGGAGCTTTAAAGCGCAATTTAAAAGAGCGGATCAAAGTGGAGCTAAAATAGCTTTTATTTTAGGGGAGACCGAACTTGCAACGGAAACGGTGAGCATTAAATGGTTACGTGAAACAGAACAAGAACAGGTTTCTATTTCGAAAAACGAAGTGAATCAATTTTTAACAAAGTATTTGAGGGAAGGTAAACAATGATTGGTATGAGTGTGAATGTAGAAAAAACGTTTTGGCAAAGATATGGCAAATCTATTTTAGGGTTATTGGGTGTCTTTTTATTAGCCTATTGTGGAGTACAGTATTATTTTCATTACGTAAACAAGCAGACGTTAAAGGCCTCTTCTATTTACGATAATATGATTACATACTTGCAAAAACAAGATAAAACGCAAGTAATAACCGAAGCAAATGTTTTAATGCAACAATATGGAAAAACACCTTATGCGTCTTTAGCGGCGTTAGTATTAGCCAAGTTGGATATCGAGGAAAGTAATTTAGATGCTGCAGCCCAGCATTTGCGATTCGCAATTAAAGGAGAGGAAAATTCCATTCAGCAAATTGCAAAAACTCGATTGGCTCGTGTATTGGCAGAACAAAAGAATTATCAAGAGGCATTAGATCTTTTAACATCTAAAGATCCAATGCCTGCATATGTCACTTTATTTGAAGAAACTAAAGGTGACATCTATTTGATGCAACAAGATAAAGATAAAGCGCGCCTGGCATATCAAAATGCTATAAAAGCAGCACCCCCTGGTGTTCCTACAACACGGTTGCAATTAAAACAGGCAGATCTAGGTGTTAAGGAGGAATCGTAATGCGCATACCCTTCGCCTTGCATTCTGCAATAGCGATAATAGGTATTCTATTATTATCAGGTTGCAATACGATTGAGCATAAATCGGAGGCGCTTACAAAAAGTCCGTTGCCTGTATTATCAGAACATAAAATTACACCAAAATTGATTTGGTCAAATTCAAGAAATGCAGGTGTTGGTAAAAGTGATGCAAAACTACGATTGGCTGTCACAGAATCGGAAGTGGTTGTTGCTGATTACCATGGGAAAATCCTAGCGCTTAAACGAGACACAGGTGGTTTAATTTGGCAGACAAAGGGTAAAAAACCTATTTTAGCGGGTCCTTCAGTTGCGGAGCAAAAGATATTCATAGGAACGAGTGGTCAGGTGTTGGCTTATCGTCTTTTAAATGGTGAATTTTTGTGGCAAGCAGAAGTAGGTGGCTCTGTATTGGCAACGCCACAGGGAAATAGAGGGATGGTGTTTGTTCATGTTATGGATGGTAGCGTTGTCGCGCTGAATGCTGAAAATGGCCGACAACTGTGGCGTTATAATCTTACCACACCTGCTTTAATGTTAAGGCAAAGTAGTAGCCCGGTCCTTTTTGGTGATTATGTTGTGGTAGGCTTTGCCAATGGTAAATTAAGTGCATTGCACCGGATGGATGGTACGCCAGAATGGGAAAGAGAAATTGCGGTGGCTAAAGGACGTTCAGATGTTCAAAATATGGTAGATATTGGGGCGGATCCCGTTATTAAGGATAATGTGGTGTATGTGGTTAGTTATCAGGGACGAGTAGCAGCGCTTGAATTGGAAACAGGTGCTTTGATTTGGGATCGAGAGTTGTCTTCTTATGCGGGGCTTGCTGTTACAGATCATGCGGTATTTATTTCAGACTCTAGCGGTGTCGTGTGGGCGTTGAACCGAAAAACAGGAGAAGTACTTTGGAAGCAAGGTGGGTTAACAGGTCGTTGCTTAACTTCGCCTGTAATTTTAAATAATTTTGTAATTGTTGGAGATGGTGATGGATATCTCCATTGGATGTTACAACAAGATGGAAATTTTAAAGGACGTATATTGATTGACAGTAAAGGATTAGAGGCAGTACCTATTGTTAGGGATAATATCGTTTATGTGTTGGGCCGTGGGGGAAAAGTAGCCGCTTATGCCACACCGCTCATGCAGACTCCTTAAGGTGGAATAGAAGTGATCCCGGCGGTTGCAATTGTTGGACGACCTAATGTTGGAAAATCAACTTTATTTAATCAATTAACAAAAAGTCGAGAAGCATTAGTGTTCGACTTACCAGGTGTTACTCGAGATCGCCAATATGGTGAAGGAAAAATAGGAGAGCACCCCTTTATTGTTATCGATACGGGGGGATTAGGCGCTTCTTTTGTAACGGACATTGATAGTCTAACAGAAGAACAATCTTGGCTTGCTGTGCAAGAAGCAGATGTAATTGTGTTTTTGGTGGATGGGCGTAGCGGCTTGGTTTCGGCAGACAAAGAGATTGCTGAAAAACTTCGTTTAAAAGAAAAAACTGTTTATTTAGTGGTAAACAAAGTTGATGGGTTAGATCCCATTATTGCTAAATCTGATTTTTATGCCTTGGGGTTAGGAGAACCCATTCCTATTGCTGCGAGCCATGGTCGGGGTGTTTTGGCCTTGGTGGAACAATTGTTAGAGCCATTTGCAGTTTCTCCAGAAAACAATACACAAGTAAAAGAGGAAGGTATTAAAATTGCAATCGCAGGGCGTCCAAATGTAGGGAAATCTACATTAGTCAATCGATTGCTAGGAGAAGAAAGAGTAGTCGTTTTTGACAAACCTGGCACAACTCGAGACAGTATTTATATTCCTCTTGAACGCTTTGGCACAAGATATACCATTATTGATACTGCAGGCGTGCGACGACGAACAAAAATTTTTGAAACAATTGAGAAATTCTCGGTTGTTAAAACGTTGCAGGCTATTGAAGACGCCGATGTTGTGATTTTAATTTTAGATGGTAAAGAAGGCATTACCGATCAAGATTTAAATCTTTTAGAATTTATCTTAGATGCAGGAAAAGCGTTTATCATTGCCATTAACAAATGGGATGGTTTAGATCCAGAGCATCGCAAGGCCGTAAAACAGCATTTAAGCTACCGTTTAGCATTTGCAGATTTTGCTAAAGTCCACACTATTTCTGCCTTACATGGTACCGGAGTTGGAAATTTGTTTGATTCAGTGCATAAAGCTTATCAGTCTGCCACGAAGGAATTATCAACTGCCGAATTAACCCGCATATTAAGAGCCGCTGTAGAACAGCACTCATTACCGTTAGTGCGCGGTCGTCGTATTAAATTACGTTATGCGCATACGGGTGGGCATCGTCCTCCTTTAATTGTGATCCATGGTAATCAAACGGAACAAGTACCTGAAAGTTATAAAAGGTATTTGATGAATACATTTCGTAAACGTTTAAAGTTGGAAGGGACTCCTATTCGTCTTGAGTTTAAAACCAGCGAGAATCCTTTCGCAGGACGTCGTAATATTTTAACACCTAGACAGGAGTACAAACGTAAACGTCTTATGCAATTTGCGAAAAAAAAGAGAAATTAATATTTCTAAGGAGAGAGCTTGATGCGCCCGATTATTTTTTTAGCAGCAATTGTAGGGAATGTTCTTGAATATTTTGATTTTTTATTATTTGCGCATTTTAGCTTTGTTTTAACTCCATTGTTTTTTTCTAACTCAAACCCTGTTATTACCTCTATTGTTTCATTAGGCTTATTTTCTGTAGGTTTTATTATGCGCCCTATAGGCGGTCTATTATTTGGGACGATTGGAGATTCTTTCGGACGTAAACAATCATTGTCTCGTTCTATTCTTTGGATAGCTTTACCTACCTTTTGTATTGGGTGTATGCCTACTTATCAACAAATTGGTTTATTATCAACTTTCGCTGTTTTAGTTTGTCGAATGATGCAAGGCTTATCAATTGGTGGAGAATACTCAAACGCAGGCATTTTCTTGATGGAACATGTGAATAAAAAAAAACGGGGATTTTATAGTGGATTGCTAGTGGCATCTGGTTCTGTCGGGAGCTTAATGGGATTGGGGTGTGTTTGGTGGGTTATCCATACGGATACAGCACAGTGGGCATGGCGTATCCCATTTTTGGTAAGCTCATGCTTGGGCATGTTGGCTTATAAGCTTCGTAAGTACATCAATGAAACTCCTGAATATATCCAATTTGTTTTACAAAAAAATATGTCGTACCAGGCAAATCAAAAATTAGATGTTTCAAGCTGGAGAGATATTTTAAGGAAAAAACAAGCATTTTTCACTACAGTGGGTATAGGGGCATTGGTAAGCGTGATGGTTTGGATCCCTGTTACTTATACAAACTTTTATTTAATTAAAATGGCAGGATGGTCCATGGAGGAAGCAATGCCAATGGTATTATTAGCATTGCTAAGTTATATTATTTCTTCGATTTTTATGGGATGTGTCGGGGATTACATCGGGTTTAGAAAATTAATGCGAATGGCCGCCTTAGCAATTATTGTAAGCGCTTATCCTTTGTTTTATGCGTTAGTTTCCGAAGAAGTTGTTATTACACAACTGGGTTTTACGGTGTTAGCGGCTGCATTTGGTGCAGCGGTTCATGCCGTGATGGTCGATTTATATCCAACCGATGAACGTTGTCGCGCCATTTCTGTTGGGGTTTCCACAGGGATTGCTTTAGGAGGCGCTTCACCTATGGTGGCTGCTTGGTTGGTTGTTGTAACGGGCGATAAAATCTCCCCTGCCTTATATGTTATTTTATTGGCAATTTTAGGTTTATTTGCAATGCAATATTATCGGCCGTATCGAATACCAAAATTGCCAGCGGTTTCAGAAGCTTAGGATTTTATTGTTCTTTTTTTAGATACCTCTTTTCCAAACTTTATGAATAATAACTGATATTAATATCAGTATTGAAATTATTTCACACTATATGATAAAATAAGCTAGTAAAATAAATTATTTAAAAATAAAAATAAAAATAAAAATAAAGAAAATAGTATTCAAAAATCATGGGTAGTTTGGATTATTGGGCGTGGCCTTTCAATTTCTTGTGGGCTGGATTGGGTAGTTCCATCAGAGTGGAAGGAAAAGAAGCGCGAATGTCAAAAAGAATTAATTAAGGAAGAATTACAAAGGAGACAAGAAGAAATTGAGGAAAAAGGAAGAAATTTACCAATTAAAAATTTTGTAAATTTTTTAGCTGAAAATACAAATGAGAGAAAATATGCACATCTCTTTATTACTACAAATTGGGATACTCTTTTAGACAATGCAATTGATGAAGAAATAGGGTTTAAAACTACTGGGGAATGGAATAAAAATAATCGTTTTCTTCCTCTTTGGCTTGCACAGCCTTTGGTTTTCCATTTGAATGGTAGAATCAACTTACCGCCAAATGTAAATTTACGAGCTATTAGTCCTTTTTTACTAGAAACGGATCCAAAAGATTTGAGAGAATTCCCACATGAAATTAGGCAAGCGATTAATTTTGCTGTTGCAGAACGTATTTTCATTGTAGTTGGGATTTCTTTTGAGTGTTCAATAGATAGTAATTTCTTAAAAGTATTGTTTGAAGGTGTGGATATGATATATGGAAACTGTACAGCTTGGATAATTGTTAACCCTGATTTGGAAGCTTGTAGCAGAGTTGGGAGGTATATTAAAGAAAAGTTTCCAATGGCAAACATTCGAATTATTAATCGACCACTAGAAGAATTGCTAAATAACAATATGAGAGGTATTGATTTTATCTTTGATTGATTTTTATCAGAGGGGGTCTTATGCATTAGGTAAATTGTTGCTGTTAATGATTCTAAATATATAAAGTTTTTTTAAATAATAAAATAATAAAATAATAAAATAATAAAATAATAAAATAATAAAATAAT
>CADEGZ010000042.1:5265-16431 GCA_902827015.1 uncultured Pseudomonadota bacterium | reverse complement strand
TGGTTAAAGGCATCATTATTAATGATGGGTTGTTGTTTTTTAGGTTTTATGGGATGGGTGACTTGGAAGTCCTCTAATACTACCAACTCTAATCAATTTAAGGCATTTTCTATAAAAAAACAGGTTTATTTTGCCTTATCTGTTTCTTTTTTAAACCCGCATGCCATTATTGATACTATAGGTGTTATCGGGGTAAGTTCTTTAAATTATGTTGATCATCATAAATTAGCTTTTAGTATAGGGTGCATTTTAGTTTCTTTTATTTGGTTTCTGGCGCTGGCTGTTATGGGAAACTTTATGAAAAAAATTGATGGCAAAGGATTTTGGCTGAATTTTGTTAATAAGATTTCTGCGATTATCATTTGGGGGGTTGGGGTATATCTGGCTTGGCAATTAATAAATATACCCTTTAATAATTAAAGGGTCTAAGGTTTTTGTTGAAAACCCCAGCTATTAAAAAGTTCTAAAAAAATGTTTTGCTCTAATGCATAACGTATTTGTTTCATTAAATTATTCATAAAAAATGCATTGTGTTGAGCAATCAAAGTGAAACCTAAAAATATTTCTGTTTTTAGTAAATGATGCAAATATCCTCGTGTATGGTTAGCGCAAGTTGTACAGGCACAATCAGGTTCTATAGGGTTTAAGTCTAATTTGTATTGACTATTTCTTAGATTAAGATGTTCACGTTTGTGATTATCTAGCCGATTCCAAGGTTTTACTAAGGCTCCTCCATGTCTTGCAATGCGGGTTGGATGCACACAATCAAAAGTGTCGATCCCTTGTAGAACGCCTTGAAAAATATCTTCAATTCCGCCAATTCCTAGGAGATGAACCGGTCGATCTTTAGAAAGGTGTGACATGGTTGAAGCAATTACGTCGTACATTTCCTGTTTTTCTGCCCCCAGCGAACCACCAACAGCATGTCCAAAAAAAGGATGATCGCTTATAAATTCAGCACTAATTTTTCTTAAATCTGGGTAAACACCGCCTTGTACTATACCATATAATTTTTGTTTGCCATTATCATGCGCTAGGTAAGCGTTTAGACTCTGTAGTGCCCATCGATGTGATCTTTCCATAGAAGCCTGAGTATAAGATTTCTCAACGTGATAAGGTGTACACTCATCTAATACAACAATGAGATCTGCGCCAAGAAGACGTTGAATACGCATCGATTCAGCAGGCGTTAATAAATATTCTTTACCATTAATATAAGAACGAAACCGAGCACCTTCCTCGGTAATTTCCAATAAAGTTTTTGAGCGATTTGGCATTCCGCGGCCTTTAATTTCATCCGCAATATTTCCATGCCCTAAGCTAAAAATTTGAAACCCTCCTGAATCTGTTAACATAGGGCCATGCCAACCTGTAAATTTTTGTAATCCTCCTTGTTTTTCAACAGATTCTGCCCCAGGTTGTAGCATTAAATGATAGGTATTGGATAAGATAATTTGAGTGTCACTTGTTTTTAATTGTTCTATGGTCAGGGATTTCATAGCTGCTTTAGTTGCACAGAAAATAAAAGCAGGGGTCTTTATTAGGCCATGCGGTGTTTGCAAAGACCCAAGTCGAGCGGCATGTGGCCCTTTTTTTAAAATTTTAAAATTAAAGCTTTGGTTTGGATTGTACACAGGCATAGCTTAAATACATAAGGGGAGTTGATGCAACGTTTAAAATCATTCTGGTAACTTGTGCGCTTAAAATATAGGCTGTCCATAACTCAGCCGTGGATACTGGTTGTTCACTTAACCAAACCCATGCCAAGACGCTAAATAATACAATATCGAGAAATCCTGCGATTAACATAGCCGTATTTTGGCGCAACCATAAAAAACGGTTTTTGGTTGTTCTACGTAAATGGTTAAATACCGCTATATCAAGCCATTTGCTAACGAAATAAGCAAGTAAGCTCGCAAGTAAAATTCGAAGAGAAGGTGTAAAGAGTTGCATCATAGCTTCGTAATTAAAGTGGGCCTCTTTAACGGCGACACTTGCATTTTCAAGGGGTAGTAGAGGGTGTCCAAGCGCTAATACCATCCAAACAATTACCACCAATTGGGCCCAAAATCCTAAAGTAACACTTTTTTTAGCAACTTCTTGTCCATAATGTTCAGATAAAATGTCGTTTACAAAAAAAGTGGTTGTCACCAATACGGTACCTAAAGCAACGGGGTCTGAGAAGCTTTCATAGTAAGTGAAACGTAGTACTTGGATATTGGCAATTGTGAGCGCTAAAGCATTATAAACGTATAATCCAAAAGCACCATAAAATTTTAACAAGCCTAGAATAACAGCTGCCGAAACTAAGAATAATACTACTGTTAACATTTCTGCTGAAGTGTGGTGTTGTAGCCAGTAAATGCTTTCGCGAATAAAATTATCCATAATTCACCAAGATGTAAACCTTCTTAATTTAATCTATTAATAAAAAATTCAGAGAGCGCTTCTAAGTAATGATTTTTGTTGTTTAGAAAAGCGATAGCTTCTAGGGCTTTTTGATGTAATACATTGGCATATTGTTTGGCAGTTTCTAATCCCAGTCTGTGGGGGAAAGTGGCTTTATTTTGTTTTTTATCTTTACCAACGCTTTTGCCAAGTGTTTGAGTGTCGCTTACAATGTCTAAGATGTCATCTTGAATTTGAAAGGAAAGCCCTATACAACGAGCATATTCTTGTAATTTTAAAATTACATTAGGATCGTTTTCTCCCTCTTTATATGTTAAGGCACCAAGGGTAACAGCGGCCTCAATAAGAGCTCCAGTTTTCTTTTGGTGAATATTACGAAGGTGTTCAATAGAGACAACAAGATGGCTACCTTCTGAGCTAAGATCCAAAGCTTGTCCACCAACCATTCCATGCATGCCACTTTTTTCTGCCAGTGTTTGAATCATTAGAATTTTTTGTTGGGGCGTTACGGTATTTAATTGTGGATCAGCCAGAACTTTAAAAGCTAAAGATTGTAATGCATCTCCTGCCAAAATGGCTATTGCTTCGTCAAATGCTTTATGACATGTCGGTTTTCCTCTGCGTAAGTCGTCATCATCCATGGCGGGAAGATCATCGTGGATCAAAGAATAACAATGGATAAATTCAATAGCGGCAGCGGGTGCATCTAACTTTTCAATGGGACTACCTAACGCTTCGCCTGTTGCATAAACAAGAAGAGGGCGAATGCGTTTGCCACCATTAAATACTGAATATCGTATGGCTTCATATAGTTGGGAAGGATCTGTAGGTGGTGCAGCGTTACTGGGAAGTAGAGAAGCTAGAAATTGTTCAATACGATCAAACCGTGCTTGCTGGTATAATTCAAATTTCACTTATTCTTCCTCAAAAGGACGTGTTTTATATTCGCCATTTTGTTCGATTAAAATCTGAACTTTTTGTTCGGCTTCTTTTAAAATTTGTTGACATTGGCGGGCAAGTGCAATGCCTTCTTCAAAGTTTTGTAAGGACTCTTCTAATGTAAGTTGTCCTGTTGCCATTTTTTCAATCATGGTTTCAAGTTTACTTAAGGCAGTTTCAAAATTTAGAGATTCGGAGAGTTCTTTATTCATGGCATTTATAGTCGTCCTTAAAATTCTTCCAATACTACTACAATAAGGGAAGGGAATGCCATCAGCTTTAATATTGGAGGGGGCTAGCGCTGTAGGGGTATCCTGTGATAGACTAGCCAAGAGGCAAGAAGTTTCTATGTTAGCTTTTTAGCTAATCTGATCGTCAATGAGAAAGAAGGAGTTGGGAAATTGATAGATACATCTTACCGGTTTGAAGAATATATTAAATATTTAAGAGAAAACTTTGTTAATTTGGTCGAATATCGTGAACGTACAGGTACTTTAGAACCGAACGTCATCCAAATTAAAGAAGCTTTGTTTAATGACGATCCTTTTATTGTGTTTAGCGCAAGCCTTGCCGCAACCGTTGTATTAGCAGATAAATCCATCTATCACTGACGAGGAATGTCAGTATTCTGATCCCAAGTCAACAAGTACAGTCTTTTGTTCCCGCCTCTTCGCAATTACCTGAAATAACATTTCGCGCTTTATTCTTAGGAATAGTATTGGCGATTGTTTTAGCAGCGAGTAGTGCATTTGTGGGATTAAAATCTGCAAGGACACTATCCGGCTCAATTCCTGCCGCATTGATATCGATATTGATATTGCGATATCGAAATGCCAACATCTTAGAAAACAATATAATACAAACGATTGCTTCCACTGGTGGGGCAGTTGCCATGGGCGTTGCTTGTACATTACCTGCGCTCATTATTATAGGGTATTGGCAATCTTTCAATTATTTTCAAACAATGTTGATTGTAATGATTGGGGGTATTTGGAGCGTTTTATTTTCAGTTCTATTACGAAGCAATATGTTGATTAAAGAAAATTTACCTTATCCAGAAGGTATTGTAGCAGCAGAAATTTTAAAAATGGGTAAAAATATTCACGGAGAATCGACTAAAGTTTTGTTAACGTCAAGCTTGTTGTCTGCAATAGTTTCATTTTTACAAACAGGGTTTAAAATTGCAAGTGAACAAATTCAAGGTTGGGTTAGGATAGGCACAGCAGCATTTGGTGGCAGTATTATGTTGTCCCCCATGCTAATGGCGGTAGGTTATATTGTTGGAATACGGTCGTTAGCTGCATTTTTCGTTGGAGGGATTTTAACATGGTGTATTGCAATTCCACTTTTTGTTTGTGTTTACGGTTTGCCGAAAGCTTGGGATGTGGCTTCAAGTTTGGCTTTAATACAGAAATTACATTTTCGTTACGTCGCTGTGGGGGTATTAATAATAGGAGGAATATGGAGCGTTTTTGGTCTTATAAAACCAATTAAAAATGTTTTTATGAACGCACTAAAACGTAAACATGAACGGTACAATATGTTAAGAACGCAAGGGAGCTTACCATTTAAATATGTTATATTCAGTATCATTAGTACTTCTGTTCTAGCTTTCATTTTGTTTTTTATTTTTATTAAAAGCATCAACCTAGAGTTAAATAACAGCACGTTTTGGACGATCATTTTGTTTGTCACGTTGTTCTCTTTATTAGTTGGGTTCATTGTGTCTGTAATAGCCACTTATATTGTTGGAATTGTCGGAACTGCATCTTTACCATTTTCCGGTATTACCATTGCTGCTGTTATCGTTTTTTCAGATCCCCTGTTAGTTTTGTTAAAGCCTTATGTGGATTTTTCTGTTAATACAGATACCGTATTAAGAACAACAGCCATTATTATTATTTTTGGTACAATCACATATATAACAGCAATATTAAGCAGCAATAACATGCAAGTTTTAAAAGTGGGGCAATTAGTTGGTGTGACTCCTTGGAAACAGCAATTAATGTTAGGTATAGGCGTAATAACATCTGCGTTGGTTATTCCACTTATTTTACAGACAACCTTTATCGCTTATGGAATAGAAAATATTTTACCTCGTTTAGGGATGGATCTTAAGCAGACACTACCAGCTCCAGAGGCAACTTTAATGGCGACTATTACCAAGGGATTTTTTGTTGGGAAACTACCATTTTTTATGATTAAGGTAGGAATGGTATTGGCTATAATCGCAATTATCCTAGATGAATTTTTAAGAATTACTAAGAGCACTGTTCGATTCCCAGTTTTATTATTTGCATTGGGTATTTATTTACCTTTAGGGTATGTAACTGCTTTTTTGGTGGGAGGAACTATTCGTTGCTTAACAGAAGGTGGGCAAAAGACTACAAAGAAGGCTCTAATGGTAGATTATGGTATTTTATGTGCATCAGGTATTGTTGCAGGCGAGGTGGTATTGGGAGTGGTTTTAACGATCCCTTTTGCTTATTATCAATCAACAGAAATTTTTGTTCTGAGAGTGCCTTCTTTAATACATTATGAAATTATTTTAGGAATTATGTTATATATAGGTTTATGTGGTTATCTTTATAAGCAAGCGAGAAAAAAACAGTGAGTAAGACATATGTTAAGGGTAGTGCTGCACCAGAAGGGGAGTTAATGTTGCAAACGGTGGCAATGCCAGCCGATACTAATGCCAATGGAGATATTTTTGGTGGTTGGTTAGTATCGCAAATGGATTTAGGTGGTGCCATATTGGCTAATCAGCGTGCCCGAAATCGTGTTACAACGGTTGCTATTGATCGAATGGCTTTTTTAAAACCGGTTTATGTGGGTGATTTAGTTTGTTGCTATGCTAAAGTACTTAAGACAGGTCATTCTTCCATTACGATTAAAGTACAAGTATGGGCAGTACGTATGCGATTTGGGATCTGTGAGCAAGTCACGGAAGGTACTTTTACTTTTGTTGCTATTAATGAAGAAGGCCGCCCTACGGATATTAATTGGGATCTTCCTTAAGATTTATCCACGGATCCTAACTGTTATTTATTTGAACGACTTTTTCCCATCTCTAAAATGGCCTCCTCATTGTAAGATTTAAAATAGGTTGACATACAATCTTTTTAACGGGATAATCGGAAGCGCCGTCTAAATGACATTCTTTTCATGAATTGCAATTGGTCAGTTTTTACGGCAGAAGTATTGTTAATTTTATTAGTTTAAATAACATCATAAGAAGTTGGGGAATGAATGCCGTATAATGGGGTGAAATTAGCGGGTTACGTGCGCCGTGTATTAAGTGGGCATGAAGATGTTGATTTAAATCGATTATTAGAGACGCATCGTTCAATTCAAGATTTTGAAAATTCATTAATTTCTTATGCGCCTTACTTGGGTATTAGTTTAAAGTCGTTTTCTTACATTAAAAAAGATAGATTTCATCAAATTTTTTCCACGGAGCAATTTTTTAAAAGGGGGGATTGTATTGTCCCTGCAAATTTTCAATGGAATAATTTCCAAAAAAAAGATCTCAGGACATTGCTTGAAAGGTTTATAAAAGTATTTGTAGAAATAACCAAAAAAGCTAGATATCTACAATTAGGTGCCAGAAAAGAAGCTGCAGAATTTTTAAGAAAAACCTGTGGTATTTTATACAATCCATTACAGCCAGATTTATTAGAAAAAACGATTGCTGGGTATGAAAGATCACCTTATTTGGTGTTAAGTCAAACACTCTCTAAAACTGCTACTGTCGTTCGAGATTCACTGCTTAATTCACAGGCTCTTGCGCAAACACAAATACAAAGAACACTTGTTGTGGATCAATCTTTATCTAATTTGGCGTCAAGAGATGTTCAATCAGGAGCTTCTGCTGTTGTTCAAGGCCAATCTCTTCATTCACAAGCTCTTGAACCAACAAGAAAGATTAGAAAAAAATACCTTAATAGAATAGTCGAGCTTGAAAGACAGATAGAACAAGCACGTTATGCGCTTAATTATGCAGAACAACAGCAAAGTAGAGAAGTTAGTGTATTGCAGGAAAGATTAATTCAAGTTCAGGTTGAATTGCAACTCAAGTTGAAAGCATTAGAGACACTTACATTAGAAAAGACCTCAAATGAGCGGGCAATCCGTCAATTTGAATATGAAATAGCTCAATACAAAATTCATTTATTTAGAGTATATGAAGCTTATACAAAAAAAGTTGATGAGACTCAAAGGTTAGAAAGAGAATATGATTCTTTAAGATTAGAAGGGCAAAAAAACTCTCAAAGAATACAGCAATTAGAAGCACAGCTCGATAATAATAGACAAACGGTTAATCAGATACAGGTCAATATAGGAATAATTGCTCCAGCGTATTTTCAAGTTAAGGCTGAAAAGAGCAGCATAGAAGATGCTTTGTCAAGAGCAGTGTCTGATATTGAAGTTTTAAAACGTGAATATAAAGAAAAATTTGTGAGTTTTGAGGCACAGTTAAAAGAACTTCAGGGTAAAGAAGTTGGTATGGCTACTACGCGTGGCTCAATCAGTGAGTTGCAAAAAATTATTCTTGAAAAAGAAAAACAGCTAAAGGCGGTCGAAGAAAAGTTATCTCAGATAGAAAGTTCTTATCGCTCCCAAATTGAAGAATTACAAGAAAAATTGTGTACAGCTGAAGAGGCCCATCAGCTGAATTTATTAAGGGCCAAGCAGGAACATCAAAAGATTTTAATTCAACGTGAAGAAGAACAAGCTAGATTAAAAGATGCACACTCTTTATCAGTTAAAACGGCATTACAAGAGCTTGAAGAAAGCTATAGAATCCAGATTGCAGCCTTGCAAGAACAAGGTCGTGAAAAGGATAAAGCTCTTAGTAGCGCAACGGATAATCAAGTAAGCTTTCAGCTTAAAGTAAGGCAACTCGAAGTTCAATTTGAATATGAAAAAATTCAATTAAGAGAAACTTTAGAGGAACAGTTTCAAGAAAAATTTAGTGCTTTCATGGAAAGCTCTCAAGAGCAAATAGAAAAACATAAGTTATTATATGAAGGACAACACCAAATACTTTTAAGGACGCAACAGGAAAAAGATGATCTGCAACGTAGTTTTGCTGAATTACAAGGTCAACTTCAAATGGAAAGGGAAAAGTTTCGTCAAAAAGAAGAAACATTGCAATTGGTTCAAAATCAAAAATCTTCTTTAGAGGTAGAGCGTCAAGTACATGTTGCCGATTATAAGAAACGATTAGAAGAATTAAGAGAAATATCTGAACAACAAAGTGCAACTTTACGGCAAGATTTGGATTTGGAACGTACGAAGCATTTAGAAAAATTAAGAATAAAAGAAGAAGAATTAATGGTAGTAAAGGTAGCTTTACAACAAGTTAAAACCTCCAAAGAATCTTTGGAAGTGCAATTAGAAAAAATTCGTTTAGAAAAAACGGCTAAAGAAAAAACTGAAACGGCAGTTTGTAGTGACGGTTTGGCTTCAGTTTCAGCCGATGTGCAATCAAAAACGGAAAGAGAAGTTGTAGAAGAACCCGGCGTTGATCAAGTTCAAAGCTTAGAAAGGGAAAACCAAATGCTGCGATTAAAGATAAAGGAACTGGAAGAGCAAAACAAAGAAAGCCTTAGGAAGGCAAAAGCAGAGGCGGAAGAACGAGTTGAAAGATATAAAGGACAATTTGAAGAGATGACTAATTTGAAGGAAAAGTTCAGAACAGCGCATCAAGAATTGGAAGAAGATTATGAACGACTGGAACAGGATTATGCAGCCTTAGAAGTAAGACATGAACAGCTCAGTGGGGAAATAAAAAGATATAAGAGCTTTATTTTGGAAGGTGATAAAGAAAATAGAAGTCAAGGTCAATTGGTACAATATGCTAACCATAGAGGTCAAAATCATCAAACACAATCGGATGTGACAAGTGTAGTAAGAAGTCCGTTACGAGTAATTAAAGTGGGAGATCGCTAGTACGGGTTTAGTTTAAGAAAAGTTAAAAAATCGTTTTTAATTCAAAGTTAAAAGGATCCCTTGTTTATAGTGAGAGATCCTTTAGTTATGAGGAAAATATTATGAGTACATCAGATAGTATTCGTGAACAATTAGAAGCGCAGAAGAGTCTTGCAGAAAATTCTCCTAGTAAGAAGCAAGAAGAAACATTAGTAGGTACAAGAGCAGCACTTTCACAAGTTGAACAACGTCAATTGGAACGTAAGAAACGAGAATTAGCGCGTAGACAACAGTTCACTAATGGCTTACAAATGGCAACAGAGCTTTTAGGAAGAGGGGATGGAAGTGGAAGTTCTTTTGTACAGTCACCACAGGTAGTATCTGTTGGTCTTAAACAGCCTTTAACAGGATCGTTACTTATTTCAGATGATGGAGGTAATGAGCATGATGAAAATGCACCACCTGTAAATGGGGTAGGGAGTTCGCTATCTATAGAACAACAAAGAGGAAGACAAAAAGAAGAAAAAAGTAAAGAAAGCCCTATAAGACAACGACAAGCATTACAAACTTTAGAGAGTAATGGGATACGATCGCCTCAGAAAGTGTCTGTTACTCCTCAAAGACCTCTAACAGGATCATTATCTATTTCAACATTATTTTCCAACGTGCCTCATACGCAGAGCAAAAAGTCTGTACCGGGAGCGGCGACATCTTTAAAGGGGGGGAATGTACCAAGCATTCAATTAGAGGAAGAGGTTTTAAGCAGTAAGCAAAGTGAATCATTAAAAGTTATACAACAATTAAAGTTAACATTACAAGGAAGTGAACTGAAAAATTTACAGTTGAAGAAGCAGTTAGAAAAACTGCAATCGGAATATCAGCGACAGAAGTCAGAGGCACAAAAAGCTTCTGCTTTGGAAGAAGAAATTAGGATTGTACAGGGAGCGAAAGAAGCAGCACAGTTAGAATTTGAACAGGCTTTACAGGGAAAGGTTAAATTATTAGAGGAAGTAGAACGACAATTAAACCAGCTTAGAAATGAGTATAACCAACAGCAAGTAGCACTTTCGAGCGAGATTAGAGCTAAGGGAGAGTTAAGGGTAGAAGTTGAGCATCGTCATCGAGAAGAAGTACAGAAATTACAGCGTGACTTTGTTGCTCGGGAAGAAACTTTAACAACTCAGTATGTGGGCCAAGAAGTGGCATTAAGTGAAGCCTTAGAGAATGCAAAGCGTGATCATGCAAAGGTTTTAAAAGCATTAGAAGAACAACACGCTGAGGAAAAAAGGTTATTAGAAGCTTCGCAAAGACGATTAAGTGATGAGTTAATTGAAATGCGGGCAGAAAAGGATGAGTTAAGGCAAACATTAGAATTATTGACGGAGCAGCTTAAATCGGAGACTGCTCGGTTTGAGGAGACCTTACAAGAGAAAAATCAGTTATTACAGGAGAAGGAGCAGCAGCTTGATGCATTGAAGGCGGAGCATATTGAAAAGCAAGTGGCTCTTAAAGATGAGCTGCAGAAGAAAGAGCGATTAGTATTAGAAACTGGACGTCGGCATCAGGAAGAGTTACAGACACTACGAAGTGATTTTGTTACCAGGCAAGAGGCGTTAAAAGTTCAATATGCAAATCAAGAAGCAGCAGCATTAAGTAAGGCATTGGAACAGTCTGAGCGTGAACATGCAGTGGCTTTAGATGGAATAACTAAACGGCATGTTGCGGAGAAAGAAAACTTGGAAGCTTCGCAAAGACGATTAAGTGGTGAATTGGTTGAAGTGCGAGCGGATAATAAAGGCTTAGCGCAAAATTTAAATGAAGTACGTGATCAGCTTGTCACGGTACAAAGTCAATTTACGGAGCGATTAGCGGAACGAGAGAAAG
>CADEGZ010000042.1:2428-5165 GCA_902827015.1 uncultured Pseudomonadota bacterium | reverse complement strand
GAAGAAAGAGAATGCGGCTCTGGTTTTACAGGCTCAAGGACAATTAAGGGATCAAGAGCGAGTATTAACCGAAAAGTTTGCTTTAGAACAAGAAAAACTTAAGGTTGAGTATGCAGAACAGCAAGATCGATTACAGGAAGTTTTAAGACAGGCAGGGGAACGGCACGAGAAAGCATTAGTTGAGATAAGGCAGAATTATACTGAGGAATTAAGTTTAATACGAGCTGAGAAGGGCGAATTAGATAAGGCTTTAAGTGAGGTGCGCGAGCAGCTTGTCACGGTACAAAGTCAATTTACGGAGCGATTAGCGGAACGAGAGAAAGCGTTAGAAGCCTCGAAGAAAGAGAATGCGGCTCTGGTTTTACAGGCTCAAGGACAATTAAGGGATCAAAAGCGAGTATTAACGGAACAGTTTACTCAAGAGAAGGTAAGACTTGAGGCTGAGCATGATGGTCAGCGAGAACAACTGGAGGAAGCTTTAAGAAAGGTGGAAGAACGACATCAGGTAGAGTTAGCTGCGCTAAGAGAGAGTCATGCTAAAGAATTAAGTTTGATACAAACTGGAGCACAGTCGTTTGCGTTTGAAGTTGAACAACAACTGGAGGAAGCTTTAAGAAAGGTGGAAGAGCGACACCAGATGGAGTTAGCTGCGCTAAGAGAGGGTCATGCTGAAGAATTAAGTTTGATACAAACTCGAGTACAGTCGTTTGCGTTTGAAGTTGAACAACAAAAAGAGAGCGCTATTAATGAAGTTGAGGTTGAATTTGAACAAGTAAAAAGATCCATGAAAGCTGAGATTCAGGAAAAGGATGAAGTTTTTGCAACCATATTACAATATTTGATAAGTTGGATTTTGCAAGTTCAAGATAGCGCTAAATTAAGTCGTGCTAAATTAAGTCGCACTGAATTAGAAAGCATGGATCTTATTTCGTTAATACATAAAGCTCAACATTTAACCAGGTCAAGTTTTTACTATAACGTAAGGTCATTACAAGACGAATTAGAGGCAGTTAAAAAAGAATTAGCGGATGTTACACAAAAATTAGATCTTGAAACGAGGCGGTTCCAAGAAAAAGACCGACAAGCTAATCAGAGCCTTAAATTGTCTGAAGGACGTCAACAAGAAATTGATTTACTACAAGAGAGCTTGGCAAGAAAAGAAAGAGAAATTTCTAATATAAAAAGAGGTATGGAAGAAAGAATAGCAAGAATAGCAAGAAAAATCCAACAGATAGATGAGTTTTCAGTTGATGTGGAAGGGGATATAGAAAAGTCTATAAAGAATATTGGTAATGTATTAAAAGAGTTGAACGAAAAATTAAAGAAGGCAGAAGTTTCTGAAGCTCGGCTTAAAATGAGTTCTGAAATAACACTTAATAGAATGTCACGTTTAGAAAGGGAATACGAACGAGCGCTTGAACAGCAGGTTTTGGTGTTTCGCCAGAATTTGGAAAATAAAGAAGTTGAAATGGAAAGACAGAAACAAACATATAGCGAGCGTATTGCACAGCTTGAATTAGAACTTGCTCATTTGAAAAGTTCCGTTAAAGTAGCGCAAAATGATAATGATGGTGTAGAACAAAGTTCTTCTGCTACTGCTCAGCAACCAAGTCTTCAGGTAGAATTATTTGAATCTGAAGAAATAACCAGATTGGAGGAAGAACTACAAGCGCTACGATTAGAATATGAAAAACAAAAAGAGCAGTTATCAGAAACCGCGGCAAAATTAAAAGAAATCGCTGCCTTGAAACAGCAACTAGAGATTTTACAAGAGAGGCTTGGATCAGAGCTCACTCAGTTTGAGCGAACCTTGAAGGGAATGCAAGAACAGCTCGAAGAAGGGCAGTTACAAATTAGAAAATTGTCAGAAGCTCATCAGCAGATTTTAATTGTAGAAAGAGAACGGCATGCTGAAGAAATTTTAAGCCTTCAAACACAACTTGGTACTCTTTCTAGTAAAAATAGTGGTTTAGAAAAAAAATTACAACAAGAAACTCGGCTTAGACAAGAGCAAGAGCATGCACTTGATGAACAAAGAGAGAAAGCACAATTAGAGACTGAGCGGGAAAAAGAGGCACTTGCAAAAGAACGTCAAGCTAATAAGTTGTTGCAACAGCAAGTGCTTGAAATGGAACGAAAAATGCTTGAGATGCAAAAAGCTATGGACTTGCAACGACGTGCCATTATTGAGAAAGATCATCTGGAGGCAGATCTTGTAGCAGCGAAGCAAGAAAGAGACGCTCGCCCTGATATTACTTTGGTGCAGTATGATGAGTTGCGGGATAAACTTACAGTGGCACAGGCAGATGTATTAAGAATAACGGCGGAAAGAGATGCTCGTCCCACTTTGGTACAGCATACTCAATTACAGCATAATCTTGCGGTGTCACAAGCAGATGTATTAAGAATAACGGCGGAAAGAGATACTCGACCCAATATTACCTTAGTGGAGTATGATCAGTTGAGGAACGCACTTGTGGCGGCACGGGCAGATATAGTAAGAATAACAAGGGAAAGAGACGATCGTCCCGACATTACTTTGGCGCAGTATGATGAATTGCGGGATGAACTTATAGCATTACAAGCGAGAGTAGAAGATATAACAAGGGAAAGAGATGCCCGTCCCAACATTACTTTGACGCAGTATGCTCAATTGTTAAGAAATCTTATGGGCGTGCGGGCAGATGTATTAAGAATAACGGCGGAAAGGGATGCTCGTCCTAATACTACTGTGGTG
>CADEGZ010000042.1:0-2328 GCA_902827015.1 uncultured Pseudomonadota bacterium | reverse complement strand
GGAGATGTATTAAGAATAACGGCGGAAAGGGATGCTCGTCCTAATACTACTGTGGTGCAGTATGCTCAATTGCAAAATGATCTTGCAGTGGCGCAGGGAGATGTATTAAGAATAACGGCGGAAAGGGATGCTCGTCCTAATACTACTGTGGCGCAGTATATTCAATTGCAAAGTGAGCTTGCAGCGGCGTTGGAATCTGTGGTAAATATATCGGCGCAAAGAGACGCTGCGCAAACAAATGCAGCACAATCTCAAGGTGTGCTGCATCAATATCAAGCATTGCAAACAAAGTACAACTTGATTAATAGTGCGACGGCTACTCAAAAGTCCCAGATTAATGCGGTGTTTGGAAAAGTGGTTATTAAATAGAACTTAGGAGAAAATTTTCGTGTATTTATCTAAAATTTTATTTAAAATAATGGTAATAAATGTTTTATTCATTGCTTTTTTTGTTCCCATAAAAGTTTTAGCTGAAGATGGTTTGAATATTTCTCCTTACATTGGGGTAGATATGCAACAGAGAACTACGCCTTTTAAACAATCATTTGGCAGTGATTTGTTTAGAAAAAGTTCCTTACAAGGCAATTTTTATGTGGGTTGTAAATTTAATTCATATTTTGGAGTTGAGGCTGGTTATCAAGTAACGAATCGAAAAAATCGTAATGTTTCTCTTCCTGTAGGGACAGTTCAACTTGGTCAACCTGTTACAGCACCTACACCAGGTACACAAGAAAAAGCAAATAAAAGAATTAGTGGTATGAATTTAAGTATAATGAGTTTCTTGCCAGTGAGTAGTCAATATCAACTTGATTTAATAGGGATATTGGGACTTTCAAATCTCCGAGTTAAATTGGGATATTTAAGTGTTACTAACAACACAATGATTAAGCAGGTTATACTTAAGCAAAGCAAGACTATACCTAGGTTGGGAGTTGGTATTCAAAAAATGATTGCCAATCGATTTAATATTAGAGCAACCATAATTTGGGAGAATACAGAGAAATTTAATAATGTTAGCGGTGTTGGAGACATACGAACTAGTGATTTAGTAACATATACTGCTAAACTTAAAGACAGTGTTGTGTATGGTCTTGGTATAGGCATTGCTTTTTAAAAGTCATGAGGATCAAAATGATCAACTGTAATAACTTCGTTTCTTATTTCTTCAGCTTCTCTTTTTTGAAGTTCATTTGCACTTTCTTTTTCGGCAGCTAAGATTTTTTGTAGTGCTATATCTAATAAACCAATGTGATTATTAGGCTCGGGCGTTAAATAAGCTCCTTTGCTTAAACGATCTCGGGTGGGATTGGGGGATAGTAGGAGTTGTGCGACGCGATGATCAAGAACATCATTTGGTTTATAAACTCGTTTTCCTAAAGGCATAACAAGTAACCTTAATAGAAATCCAAACCACCGATTAGGAAAATTGCGTAATAATTCGTCTACTTGATTCCAAAAAATACTTAAAGTATCCTGCATGATCCAGTCGACAAGATATTTATCTTCTGTAGGGCGACCTTCATCTTCGTAGCGTTTGAGTACACAAGAAGCAAGGTACATCATGGAGAGTAAATCACCTAGACGTCCAGAAATTTTTTCTTTGGTTTTTAGTTTTTCTCCAAACGTGATTAAATAAACGTCGGCGAGAAAAGCAAAAGTACTACTGGCTCGGTTAAGTTGTTTAGTATAGTGATGTCGAGACCAACGTATTTGTGTAAGACCCATCCACAAAGCGCGCATGACATTGCTTAAAGTATGTTTAATATGTTGCATTAAGATATTGTCGAAGTCCGATACAGTGTTTTTTCCGTTTAGCTCATTTGCAATTTTTAACTCTTTAAAAAAGAAGGGATGTGCTTGTAAAGCACCTTGGCTGAATATAATTGTGCATCGCGTTAGAATATTTGAACCTTCGGTAGTAATGATAATCGGTGTACTTTGATATTGTTGAGCGGTATAATTTCTGGGTCCTAGCATAATTCCTTTGCCACCATGAACATCCATGGCATCATTGGCTATTTTTCGGACACGTTCTGTTAAGTGGTATTTGACAATGGCACCTAGAACAGATATAGATTCACCGCGATCAATGCTAGCAGCCGTCATAATCCTTGCTGCTTCTGCGACATAGGTAGATCCTGCCATGCGCGCGAGCACTTCTTCAATCCCTTCAAAATGACTAATAGGTTGTTTAAATTGTCGTCGGATGCGAGCATAGGCGCCTGTGGCAAAGGTTAGAGTTTTAGCCATACCTGCAGCAGTGGAAGGCAGGGAAATGGCACGCCCTACGGATAAGCATTCTACTAGCATTCGCCAGCCTTGTCCTAT
>CADEGZ010000041.1 GCA_902827015.1 uncultured Pseudomonadota bacterium | reverse complement strand
AAGTTCGGTTTCTTGAGCACATTCATGAAAAGAGTATTCGAACATAAGGACTGTTAGGATCAGCATGTCGTTCAATAAGCTCTTCGATGGCTTGAATAGAGCTTCTACGAATAATTTGAGCAACCACTTCACGATAATCTAAATTATCAGGAATGTAACGTTGTGCTTTATCTGCTGTGTGCATAAAAAGCTGCGTATTAGATAAAATACCCTGATTATCCATCAAAAATTCTGCTATTTTATCAATACACCCGATATCTATAGGCGGTGAAATAATTATCTTAAAATTTTCAATTCCCTTAATTGTTTCATCTAAAAGTCGAATCAATATGTCTGGTTCTTTAACATCATTTTGAAAAATAAGTATCGTAGAGTCAAGCGGAAGAATACGACTGGCATAGACTATTGCCTCCAAGCCAACAGTGCCTGTTCCTACAATTACTGCTGTGGCAGGAGAGTAAAACAATCTAAGCCGTGATGAAATTTTATCAGGAACCTGGTTAGGATGGTTTTGGGCATGTTCGATCGTTTTTTTGGCAAGTTTTAAATACTCTGAGCTACCAAAATGATTTATAGGCTCTAGAGAGACAAACACACCATTTTTATGGGAAGTCACATCTGCAGTACGTTGCGATTTATCCAGTTTAAGCATATCCTTTCCAAAACCTGTAACACAGAGTATTCAGCAGTCTTACCTATTTTGATTAAGCCATTAATAACAAGTAGATCCTATCATCTACGATCAACTTTTAAAAGATTGCTGCTAACCCTATATCCCCTTCGTCTTTATGGTTATAATTTTCTTTTCTTATATCAAGAATTATTATAATATTTTCTGTTTAAAAAACAGGAAGAGCAAATGAAATATTCAATTTCAAATCATTGCTTCAAATTATTTTTATTCTTAATAACATTTTGCTTTGGAGGAATCGCATTGTCAGGAGAAAAACCAGCGACACCATACATTCCGAGAGCCACTCTTTTTACCCCTGCTGAAGTAATGGCAATAAAAATAAGTCCAGACGCCAAGTTCCTTAGCTTTGTGAAAGGGGAACCTACAGGAATAATGAATCTTTATATCTGTGCTACGAATGAGTATCATAACAACAATTCATTAAAACAACTCACTCACTTTACAGACCCGGAGATTTACAGGTTTTTTTGGACTGAAGACTCAAAACATATTGTTTTTTTAAAAGACACTAATGGCTCTAAATCTTACCAGCTTTATTCTATCAATATCGAATCTGGCGAACTAAAAAATTACACCAAAGATTTCAAAGCTATTTCAGCCAAAATTTTTAAAGTTAGTGGCCACAACGTTGCTGTTGGAATCAATGATCGAAACTCCAGCTATCATGATATCTTTATTCTTGATACTCGCAATGGCTCACTGACTAAAATTTTTGAAAATGATCGTTTTTCTCGTTTTACTTTTGATGAAAACCTTAAAATAGTCTTTAAAGAAGAAATTCATGAAGACGGATCAATTGATGTTTATAAAGGGGAAACTATCTATACCCATTTTTCTCCTGAGGATGCTTTTCATTCGCGCATTATAAAGGTTCAAAATTCAACTCTTTATTATGTGGACTCAAGAGATTCCGATACAACGTGGTTTAAATCAGTAGATCTAGAAACTGGAAAAGAAACCCATTTGGCTCATAATTCCAAAAGCGATATCGGTGATGTTGTTTTTGTTGATGGGCGTCCCTTCATGTATTCCACCACTTGGCTTAAAAAAGAGTGGCACAGTTTTGGATCTGGAGACTTTGATTTTCTTCAGAAAAAGCTTGGTGCTACTTTCGAAGTAACAAATCAAGGCAAAAATTTTTGGATCATTAGATCCTATGGGCCCAAAAGAATAGGAGCAAGTTTTTACCTGTATAATCGAGATAATGAACAACTTACTGAATTATTTGTTGCTAAAACTCATCCTCAGTTAGCAGATATGACCCCATTTGAGTTTAAAGCCAGAGATGGATTAAAATTAACCGCTTATATCACACTACCTCATCAAATTAAATCCATTGACTCTATTAAAAAACCCATCCCACTGATTGTCTTTCCTCACGGAGGTCCTTTTCAAGCACGAGACAATTGGGTCTATCATCCTTATGCTCAGTGGTTAGCAAGCCGAGGCTATGCTGTCTTACTTGTAAATTTCAGATTATCCTCAGGGCTTGGTAAAAAGCTTGTTAATGCCGGAAATGGAGAATGGGGCAGAAAAGCACTTTTTGACCTCATCGACGGCGTAAAATGGTGTATTGACCGCGGAATTACCACCCAAGCTCAGACCGGAATTATGGGGGGAAGTTATGGTGGTTATGCAACCTTAGCCGCATTAGCATTCACACCAAAAGAATTTGCAGCGGGAGTTTCCATTGTTGGGCCTTCTAGTTTAATCACCGTGATGAGAAAAGTTCCAAAGTATTGGGATTTCCCTAATTATCCCTTATCAGATGCAGAATTATTTTTTACCAAAGGGGCTTTTATAAAAAGTATGGGTGGTAGTCCTGATAACACAGAAGGTCAACAATTTTTAGCAGGCCGTTCGCCACTTAATTTTTCTAATCAAATTGAACGCCCTCTGCTTTTGATCCAAGGAAATAATGATCCGATTGTAACGAAAGAAGAATCGCAACAGATTTTTGATGAATTGAAACGATTAAAAAAGAAGACATGTTTACTGTTATTTTCTGATGAAGGTCACCAATTCAGACGTTATGCAAATATTGATGTCTTTCTTGGCTTTGCTGAAAAGTGGCTTCATGATTTCCTGGGAGGCAGCTTTGAACCAGTGAATGCAGAACTTATGAAACAATCTAGCGTTACTGTTTTAGACGCCGATTCTTAAGATGCTAATTCATATTCTTTTAACTATTCAACGACATCCCATCTTGACTTGGAGATAATTTACTTCTCGTGTCTTTTTCTGTCCATATATCGACTATGCTAAACAGCTCTTCAAAATAAGGGGAAATTTTATTCGGAATTCTAATTTTACCTAACTCTCTTCTAATTCAGTAGAATTAATATATTTCAAACATTTGCCTTTAACGTGTTCTTTTGGATACTTACTCGATATTTTCTTGATTTTATTATAGGCAGCTTGGATGGGATCTATCTGCAATTTATCACATAAATTTAGTAAATTTATAAAAACATTGCCGACTTCATCTTCAATTTTGTTAACTTCAGTCTGATCTAAGTTTTTACTTTGCTCTTCTGTCAGCCATCTAAGGTCCTACGGGATCGGGGCTAAACAAACAACAAATTTTCAACTAACCATTTATTTAGATATGCTATTATCGCTTTGTTAGACTTGGCCCCTTACTTACTTCTTTATACGAAATCCTATTTGCCACTTTGTAATCCAAATGTATATTTTACAGTTGTGGCTACTTGCTCATGAGCAGTATCTAACATAGGATCACCATGTGCACTTAGAAGATGACGAAAAGCAAATAAGGTAAGCAGACGATCAAAATCAGAGACTTGCGGATGCATCTCATGGCTCCAAACAGAATCAATATTAGCAGGCCTAATCAGGCCATTTTTTACAAAATTTTTTCCGGTTTCTTCACTAAAATAATGATCCACGTGAGTCCAATTTTTAATGCTATCGCAAGAAATTAAAATCCCACCTTCCCTGGCTATATGTATAATCCCTTCTGGTTGAGAGGTGGTTTCGAATATAAAGATAGTACTCCCTGGAAATGGCATTGAGCCATTTGGTATCAATTCAACATCTGTCGTTTTACCATGCCCGTGTTGCATTCCTCTTAATGCCCACAACTTACTATTTTCATAGCGATCAAGATAAAAAGCATCATCGCGACCATGAAATGGACCAATTTTAACGATATGTGTTACTTTGCCTAAAGCATCAAGTACTTTAAGACCATTATCGTCTAATCTAACTGTATTAATAAGCGTTAATTCTTGACCACTCCGCACTATAATCATATTTCTAGAAGCTTGAATGTCGGTTCCATTATAATGAATTATGTTTGTTCCCGTTACAAAAAATATATCCGAAAAAATCTCTTTAATCTCGCCATGAGGCCATTGAGGTGTATAAGCAGACATTGATTTTTCTCCCATAGAAGAAATCCTTGGTGTGTAAAAATATCCAAACAACAAAAACAACCCTAGTAAAATTACAAGGTAGAATTGTATTGTCATTTTTTTTTATCATATTAAAGCTGATGATTATTCCTTTTTCTTTAAAAAGCATGTTTTAAGTACAAGTCCTTTGACTTTTTCAACGTTACACTCTATTCCTTCTTCATTATACGTTAGACAAATATTTTTTATGATCGTACCTCGTTTTAAAGTGACAGAGGGCTTTTTATCTTCAAGTCTTTAGTCACTTGCGCGGTATCTCCTGAACTCAGTAATACCCATTGCTATCTTTTACGTTCATAATTGCCTTCTTTATGAAATGTTAAAACCACTACTTTTTAGTGTAGAGCAATCAATACACATCAAAAAAATTTCTAAAATCTACTCACTTATAGCCACAAAAATAACAAACGGCGATGTAACAAGTTCATCGTGCCAAGCATAACCTTCCCCCTTTTCTCCTAATGGGGTTTTAATATCTATAATATTAAATCCTGCTTTAGCAAAGCAATCTTGATAATCAATCTGTGTCCAATAATGATCTGAAAATTCTATATGAGAATTATAATGATAAAGTTTTACCAAACTTCCACTAATTCGATTTTTATTCTCTGGAAAATTTGTAGAGAAATCTAACCAATTTTTAGAAGGATCATGAAGGTGCTCACTGCCTGTTATTGCAACAAATAAAGCAGAACTGCCTTTCATAACGCGTTTTGCTTCTACCAAGTAGTTCACCATCTCTTTTTGAGAGCCAATTTCTAATAATACAAAACTTGAAAAAACCAAATCGAAACTAAGATCCTTAAAAGGAATAACTCGATCTTCCATATAATAAAATGTTAAATCGGGGCATTGTAATCGAGCTTCCTGCACCATTTCTTGGTTAATATCTACACCAACTACATTAAATCCAAGTTTACTAAGAAATCGTGTTGAATAACCAGTGCCAGATCCGTAATCTAAAGCTTTCCCTTCTTGCAGATATTTCTTTATAATTTTTGGAATATCTCGATAACCAAGGTAACGATAAGAGGTATTATACGTCTTAGTATAATCCAAAGGTTGTTTATTATTCTCCGAGTAATAAATAATCTTCTTATCAATAGTCATAAAATTTATCCTGCTTAGGAAACAGTTCTTTAACTAAGTGATGTTTTTTTATCCTCTTCATTTATTAACTTTCTGTTAATATTATACTCTACTTCTCACAATAAAATCAGGAATTCATATCATTTCTAAAATCTCAGAAAAACATTTGAAAAAAACAGCAATAAAAATTGACTGACTAGCGTAACAAAGCTGCGCAATGCTCTCTAGATGACTTTATACCGTATCGTATATTTTTTATGCTCACTGCGTCGCGCAAAAAATTCTACGGCTACCGGCCGACTACTACTCGACTCACACTAAAGCATTCTATGCCTCGCAGCGAAAATTTTAAAATTGCATGAACGGTATATTTATGGTAGCTTAAAAGATGGCGCTTAAACTTACATGTAGTAAGCTCTGTATGAAATAAAGGGAATAATTCAAGATAAATAAGGAAACCCATGAATAACTTTAAACAAAATGTTGTTACTTTTAATGCCAATTGCAAGTTACAGTATTCAAAACTTAACAACATGTCGCATTCTATTGAAAGGTCCTTAATACCTCATGAAGAAATTCTTTCAGAGGTTAGTTTAGTACACAATATACTAAAACCGCTTATCTGCCCATTCCACAATAAAATTGAGCTTGGTGTCTAGTTTTACATTAAACTTCTTGGAAAGTTGTTTGGTAAACGTTGCTGAAGATAGACTGAAATATTAGTGTACATCTGTATGCCAAAATTTCGGTAAGTAATTTTATCATGCTTGTTTTTTATTTAAAAAAATGGTGTCTTTTCTTCTAAGAGTTGAATTTTTGGCAATGCGCTTTCTGAGAGGAAGATGATATAAAAATATACACCCTATATGAACATGAAACAGGTGTTTTACATTTTTTGAAATTTGAAAATGGTAAAAATATTCCTGTCCCTTTTCAGAGAATAGAAGGAGAGGAAAAAACATCAAGAGAAAATAAGAAGAATAAAGTGGGGAAGACCTGGATATTTTGATGAGTAGACATGTAAATTGGAACCTTTGGATAACCAATCCTTTTGGGCCTAGAATGTTACCTATGTCTCCGATATAATTTGTAACCTATGTGTCCGGTATGAACATAGCTTCATTGGTGGGCCGTGATGGACTTGAACCATAGACCAACGGATTAAAAGGCAGCCCATCAAAAATTAAGTACTTGATTTATAAACATTTTTTATTGCCAGATGCCCGTTACATTGGCATGACCATGCAGCACTCTGCACTACTCACTCGTGCAAAAGTCACGCAATAAGCTTACCTTACCTCGGCCCGGAAACTATGCTTTTCCTAATTTGGCTTGTAATTATCCTGCACAATAACCTATAATTAATACAACATGAAAACCTAGTATTAATGCAACACTTAAACCTAGGATTTATACGACTGAATAACCTAGGATTTTAACATAATGAATCAGGCAGAAAAGTTAGCCCAATCTCTAGAACAACTGCAAGAACTTCAAAAAAAAGGGGTGGTGGCAATTCGCTCTAGAGATTTAACTCGAATACACCTTAATAGACTAGTCAAAACGGGCTTTTTGAAAGAAGTCATCAAAGGCTGGTATATTCCTTCTCGCCCAGAAGAAACGCAAGGTGATAGTACCTCTTGGTACATTTCCTTTTGGGATTTTTGTGCTTCCTATTTAAATAAACGCTTTGGTAATACATGGTGTTTATCCCCAGAGCAATCTTTGTTACTCCATATTGAAAATTGGACAGTTCCTAAGCAGCTTCTTGTTCGATCAAAAAAAGGAAACAACAAAATCACACACCTCCTGTTCGATACCTCTTTGTTGGACGTACGATATACCATGCCAAAAAAAAATGAGATAGAAGAAAAAAATGGCCTTAAAATATATTCTAAAGCCTCAGCACTGATTGCATCTTCTCCTTCGTTCTTTATACAGAACCCAACAGATGCACGAACTATATTAGCTACCATTCAAGACGCATCAGAAATCCTTCCGTCCCTTTTAGAGAATGGGCATAGCACAATTGCTGGTCGTTTGATAGGTGCTTTTAAAAATACGGGACAAAATCGTATTGCAGAAGAAATTAAAAAAACCATGATCGCCGCAGGCTATAATATTCGAGAACAAGATCCTTTTGAAGCAGAAATAAAATTACAATATCCAAATAAAATAGTCTCTCCTTATGTCCACCGTATACGCATTTTATGGCAAGAAATGAGAAACCCCATTATAGATCGCTTTCCTAAACCATCTAATACTCCTCTAGATACAAAGAGTTATTTGGAAAATATTGAAGCAAAATATACAATAGATGCCTATCATTCTCTGTCTATAGAAGGTTATCAAGTCACCATTGACCTTATTGAAAAAGTACGCAGTGGTAAATGGAACCCTGATACCGATGAAGCTGATCACAATCATAAAAATGCGTTAGCAGCGCGAGGATATTGGCAAGCATTCCAAGCTGTCAGAAAAAGTATCCAAAAAGTACTTAACGATAATAATCCCAGCAAGGTAGCATGGGACGATCATGGAGATTGGTTCCGAGAACTATTTGCGCCTAGTGTAACTGCCGGTATCTTAAAACCAACGGAGCTTGCAGGATATCGGCGGCATCCCGTTTATATAAAACGTTCAATGCATGTTCCACCTAATTTTTCAGCAGTACCCGAACTCATGTATACATTTTTTGATCTATTAGAACATGAAACTGAAGCCTCAGTTCGCATAGTATTAGGGCACTTTTTCTTTGTTTTTATTCACCCTTATATGGACGGGAATGGTCGAATAGGCCGGTTTTTGATGAATCTCATGTGCGCTGCAGGCAAATTCCCATGGATAATCATCCCTGTCGAACGCCGGCAACAATATATGGAGGCATTAGAAAAAGCAAGCGTAGAACAAAATATCATCCCTTTTTGTGACTTTATCAGTACTGAAATATGCAAAGCAAAATTCGAGCAAAAACGAAAAAGTTGAAAGAATCAAACACTCTGGCATACAGGAAAATTAAGAATGCCTAAATGTATTTACTGTCTTGAAGACAAAAATGCTCTATTATTTAATACGGAACATGTTATCCCAGAATCATTTGGAAGGTTTCAACAGAACTTGACGCTTATAAATAAAGTTTGTACAAAATGCAACCAAAAATTTGGCGACGATATAGATTTAGAGTTAGGAAGAAATACATTCGAAGGTATCAGTCGGTATAAACATGGTATCAAAAAAGCAAATAAATTTAAAAACAGAGGGAAAAAATCAAATCTTACAATGAAAATAGCTGAAGGCCCATTGAAGAACTTGGTGGTAGAACTTATTCCAGATCAAACTAGATTAAAACTTGTAATATTACCGCAAATTGGGTTAAGAAAAGGTGATGGAACATATGATTTTTTTGAGTTTAAAGAAATTCCAGAATTCCAACATCTCAGTGAAAAATATCCAAATTCAGAAAGACTGATATTAATACCACCTGGCGTAAATATCAATGAGGCAACCAAATCACTAAACAAAAAGGGGTTTAAATTTCAGTATCAAGGTGAATTTATTACTAGCACAAATGATATTCTTTGTGAAATTGATGGCCAAATCGATAAAAAAATACGTCGAGCTTTTGCGAAAATTGCTTTTAATTTCTTTGCATATTTCAATGATGAAGAAATCCTTTTCCATCCAACATTTAACGAAATAAGGGATTTTATCCTTAATGGAAATGTTGGAATTCCAATAAAGATTGATAACAAATCGATATTAGCCGATGAAAAAAGTGCTAAAAGTATCAGAGCAGGCCATATAGTTGCCATATCTAAAATTCATGGCAAATGCATATTTGCTCAACTCTCTTTATTTAACACTTTTCGTTATACTATTCTTTTAGCTAAAAATGTAAATTTCAACAAAAATATCCAAGCTGGGTTTGGTCGATTCTTTGATGTTCAAAATATGAAAATTCATGAAATATCTTCAACCGAGCTTATATTCCCATCAGTAAATTTAATAATTCCAAAAGTCAAAATATGGATACCAAGGTAAATTCTTTAGCTCTATCCCAATAAAGGAAGCTCTTTTAACAATTGAAAGCAAAAATTGTATCGAGTCGCGCAAAAATCGCGCATTTGTCTTTAAGATAGATAGCAAAATATAACGTAATTATTTGATTTCATTGGTGGGCCGTGATGGATTTGAACCATCGACCAACGGATTAAAAGTCCGCTGCTCTACCGACTGAGCTAACGGCCCGGCTAAAGGTTGCCATTATACCGCGAAAAGGGGGACCGTCAACATAAGACCTGGCCTAACTCTTATCTTTAATATGATAGGCAATATCAGGTATATATCCTATTTACCCCTTAAGGCCTCTCCAAGTATTGTACTAACTACATTAGTTGTGATAATGTAGCCCAATAACCCTTACTTAGATATGAAAAATGGGGAGATGACATGAGTATATTCACCGATATGGCGAATAAAGCAAGACAAATAGCGGATTCCGCATACCATTATATATTACCCAAATCTGCCGGAGAATATGCAAAAGACGGCTCTAAAGCTGTTGGCAGACTTCTTAAAGATTTAGTAATAGATAGCTTATCTACAATTAAAGTAGTCTTTAAATCCTTTTTTAAGGGGCTCCCAGCCGGCATAAGAAGTTTTGGGAGTGCTGTAAAAGGCTTGTTTTGGGATTTACCTAAAGCCGCTTATTATAAATATCAGCAAAACGAGGCAGAAAAAAATGCTGCACTTCAACAAGCCAGTGAAGATCTTTGTTACGCAGGTAATCAACTCGTAGAAGCTGTTTCAACCGGTGCAAGTACTGCCTATGAAGGCCTTAAACCCATAGCCATTGAAGCAGTAAGCTCAATAGCTTACAATGGTGGGGAAGCCGTGCTTGATACAGGTGCTGTTGCTACTATTGCATTTATTGAAACAGGTAAAGCAGTTTCTAACTATGTAATACCTGCCAGTGCTCAATTAGCAACCAAAGTGGGCCAAGTTATACATACATTAGAAACGTTAGCAGTTGAACAAGCTTCTCTTGCTTACCAGGCCTTACCATCCTTAACCTTATTACCGAAGTTTACTTCTGAAAGCAGTAAGTCCATGATCCCTGTAGAAATAGAAATGTCGGTAATGAATGCGCTTAGAGCAGCAGCATCTGCCGCATAAGTAAATAATTACTTTTGGAAGGTACAAAGAAGGGGCTTTTTCAAGCCCCTTCTTTATTTTAAGATAAATTATTCCAAGCTTTGTATTACAGATAAAGCTGTTTTCCCAATTTCACTGGGAGAACGTACGACATGTACACCTGCTTTTTCTAAGGCCTTACATTTTTCAGCAGCTGTTCCTTTACCCCCCGCAATAATAGCACCAGCATGTCCCATTCTCTTGCCAGCCGGTGCTGCTACACCAGCAATATAAGAAATAACAGGTTTTTTAATATATTTACTAATATAAGCTGCCGCTTCTTCTTCTGCGGTACCTCCAATCTCGCCAACCATGACAATGATTTCCGTTTGTGGATCTTCTTCGAAAAGCGCCAAAATCCCAATAAAATTGGTACCAGGAATAGGATCCCCCCCAATTCCAACACAAGTACTTTGTCCTAAACCAACTTCTGTTGTTTGTTTAACCGCTTCATATGTTAACGTTCCAGAACGTGAAACAATGCCTACTCTTCCAGGTTTATGAATATTGCCCGGCATGATTCCAATTTTACAGGCGCCTGGCGTAATCACGCCTGGACAATTTGGCCCAATCACTTGTACTGCTTTATCTCTAATGTAATGTCTAACCTCCAGCATATCGAGTACAGGTACTCCTTCGCTAATACAAACCACCAAGCGTGCACCACCATCAATTGCTTCAATAATTGCATCTTTACAAAAGGGTGCAGGCACATAAATCACACTAGCGTCTGCTTGTGTGGCCTGTACCGCTTCAAAGACCGTATTAAAAATTGGTAATCCTAAGTGTTTTTGTCCACCTTTACCAGGCGTAACACCACCAACCATACGCGTTCCATATTCTATAGCTTGTTGAGAATGAAAAGTCCCTTGGTTGCCCGTAAAACCCTGACAAATAACTTTAGTATTTTTATCAATTAAAATACTCATTTTTTACCTCCTGCAGCTTTCACCACTTTTTCTGCAGCTTGATATAATGTGTCTGCGACAATAATATTCAGACCACTCTTACTTAAAATATCACTTGCCTCGCTAGCATGATTTCCTTCCAACCTTACGACTACAGGCACCGTAACATCTACTTCAGAAACTGCATTCACAATACCATGTGCGATAAGATCACAACGCACAATGCCACCAAAAATATTAACTAAAATAGCTTTAACTTTACTATCAGATAATATAATCTTAAATGCTTCCCTTACTCGTTCTTCAGTTGCTCCACCACCCACATCTAAAAAATTAGCCGGAAACCCACCATGCAATTTAATAATATCCATGGTTGCCATTGCCAAACCAGCCCCATTTACCATGCAGCCAATATCACCTTCTAAAGGAACATAATTCAGTTCCCATTCACGAGCAATCATTTCTCTAGGATCTTCTTGGGCAGTATCTCTCATGTCTCGAAGTTCATTTTGGCGATATAGAGCATTATCATCCACATTTATTTTAGCATCCAAGCATAACATATCTCCCTGTTTGGTAATCACCAAAGGATTAATTTCAACCAAACTTAAATCACGCTCTACAAACATTCTATACAAGTTAACCATCATCTTCGTTAATTGCCTTATTTGAGGATCACTCAACTTTAACTTATAGCCCAATTGACGACACTGATAAGGCATAACTCCTAAAAACGGATCAATTCGTACTTTAAATATTTTTTGTGGCGTTTGCTGTGCTACTTTTTCGATTTCCACGCCACCTTCTGTAGAAGCCATAAAAACAACACGTTGGAGTGAACGGTCAACAACCATCCCCAAATAAAGCTCTTTTTCAATATCACAGGTTTCTTCTATTAATAACGACTCAATAGGTTGACCTCTTGCATCAGTCTGATAAGTAACAAGGCGCGTATGCAAAAGATTGCGAGCGACTTCTGCCAATTGTGCTTTATCGTCTACCAGCTTCACACCACCCGCTTTACCCCTACCACCTGCATGCACTTGCGCTTTAACAACCCAATGAGCAGTATGTAAAGAATTAATTGCTAACAACGCTTGTTCAACACTATTTGCCATAACACCTTTTGGAGTAGGCAAACCATATTGATTCAATATTTGCTTGGACTGATATTCATGTAAATTCATAATATACTCTCATACTCTCTAAACATTTAATAATAATCTGGCAGGATCTTCTAAAAGTTCCTTTACTGTTACCAGGAATTGAATAGACTCTGCCCCATCGATAATTCGATGATCATAAGATAAGGCAACATACATCATTGGACGGATCACGATTGCACCATCTTCCACAACTGGCCTTTCCTGAATTTTATGCATTCCCAAAATTGCACTTTGTGGTGGATTTATGATAGGGGTAGCTAGTAATGACCCCAAGACTCCACCATTTGAAATAGTAAAAGTACCACCAGTAATATCTTCAATACTGAGTCGGCCATCTTTAGCCTTATTACGAAATTCCGAAAGTTGCTTTTCAATTTGTGCCATATTTAAATTTTCTGCATTTCGAATAATAGGTACAACCAAACCCCTTTGTGAACTGATAGCAATTCCTATATCAAAAAACCCGTGATAAATAATGTCGTTCCCATCAACTGAAGCATTTATAACTGGAAAACGTTTTAGTGCCTCAATGACTGCAATAGTAAAAAAAGACATAAAACCCAGTCGCACACCATAATCTTTTTCAAAAGTATCTTTATATTTTTCCCTCAAGCTCATCACTGGTTGCATGTTAATTTCATTAAATGTTGTTAAAATAGCAGCACCATGTTGTGCCTGTAATAGTCTTTCTGCAATACGTGCTCTAAGACGACTCATTGCAACACGTTTTTCAACACGTTCTCCTGTAAATGCTGGCACCGGAGAAACAACAGAACCGCTTACATTTTCTTCAGATTTATGTGTTGATTTAATAACGTCTTCTTTTGTAATTCGATTATTTTTGCCAGTCCCTTGAATTTGACTAATATTCACTTCCTGCTCAGAGACTAAACGCCTAACTGCAGGTGTTAAAACGGGCTGATCACTTGTATTCTCTTTAACAACTGATACCGATACATCTGATTTCTTGGTTTGCTCTGCAGATCCTTTCTGGAATGTCGCCACCACTTCTTCTGCTTTTACTGTTTCCCCTTCCTTTTTCAAAATTGTTTCTAAATATCCATCCTCTGGCGCAACAACTTCCAATATTATTTTATCAGTTTCAACATCCAATAAATGCTCATCCCTCTTGACAGATTCCCCAACTTTTTTATGCCAAGTCGCAATAGTTGCATCTTTAACAGACTCGGGCAACACTGGAACTTTAATTTCAATACTCATTATTTCTTCCTTAACCTAAAGCTTCTTTAAGCAAAGCATTATGCTGTTCTTGATGCAAGTGCAAATATCCAACAGCAGGCGCTGCTGAAGATTCTCTACCTGCATAACGTATTTGTTGTTTCTCGGTGGATAGACAAGCATGTAAATGATGTTTTATATGATACCAAGCGCCTTGATTTTTTGGTTCTTCCTGGCACCAAACAACATCTTCAACATTATTATATGGCTGCAACGCCTGTTTTAACTCTTCTTCTGGGAAAGGGTAAAGCTGTTCTATTCTAATAATAGCGCTCTCTAAATTTTCAGAACGTCTTTTTTCTAGTAGATCATAATAAATTTTACCACTACATAAAACGACCCGCTTGGTTTTCTCGGACATAAGGTTGTCCACCTCTGGCAATACTGGTAAAAACCCATCTTTTTCTAAATCACTAAACGTTGAAACTGCCAACTTATGTCTTAATAAACTTTTAGGAGTCATAACAACTAAAGGTTTTCTAACTGGCCGTAAAACTTGACGCCGCAACATATGGAAAACTTGCGCAGGTGTTGTTGGAACACAGATCTGTATATTATGTTGCGCACAAAGCTGCAAATATCGTTCTAACCGCGCAGAAGAATGCTCTGCCCCTTGCCCCTCATACCCATGTGGCAAAAACAAGGTTAAACTGCACAGTCTTCCCCATTTTTGTTCCCCAGAACTAATAAATTGATCAATAACAACTTGCGCACCATTTGCAAAATCTCCAAATTGTGCTTCCCAAATTACCAAACCTCGAGGCTCTGTTTTTGAAAAACCATATTCAAATGCAAGCACTGCGGCTTCTGATAATAATGAATTAACAACAGTAAAGGAAGCCTGTTCTTTATCAAGGTGGCACAAAGGAATATATAATTGCCCATTGTTTTGATCATATAATATAGCATGTCTATGAAAAAAAGTTCCCCTGCCCGCGTCTTGTCCAGACAAACGGACTAAATACCCTTCGCTTAGCAAGGTTGCATAGCTAAGTGTTTCAGCGTAACCCCAATCTAAAGGTAATTCTTCACGAGTCATCTTACGACGATCTTCAATTATTTTCTGAACGCGTGGATGTAATAAGAACCCTTCTGGTATGGTTATCTGTTTTTGGGCTAATTCTTTAAGAACAGATGATTGCACGCCTGTTTTCGTTAAAACACGCCAATCTTTTGTGGAATAGGGTTTCCAATCACTCATAAATTCACGTTTTATATTATGAATGAGATTAGGCACAACAGATTGTTGCCGATTTTCTAGAGAACTTCTATATTCTTGCGTTATCTTATCTACTTCTTGTTCAGATAAGACTTTGTCACGAATTAATTGCTCTGCATATAATTTACAAACGGTAGGCAGTTGACGAATTAATCGATACATGACCGGTTGAGTTGCTGAAGGCTCGTCTGCTTCATTGTGGCCTTGCCTACGATAACCGACTAAATCAATAATAACGTCTTTCTTAAATTTCGTCCGATATTGCAGTGCCAAACCCATCACTTTATAAACAGCTTCCGGATCGTTCGCATTTATATGAAAAATAGGAACCCCAATCATCTTACCAATATCAGAACAATATAATGTTGAACGTGAATCCTCAGGATCACTCGTTGTAAATCCAATTTGATTATTGACAATAATATGAATAGTACCCCCAATTTTAAAGCCACGTGTTTGTGACATATTTAGGGTTTCCATCACAATACCTTGCCCAGAGAATGCCGAATCTCCATGAATTGCCACTGATAATACTTGAGCATAATCATTATCTTTTCGACGTTGCTGTTTTGCTTTTACTGATCCACAAACTACAGGCGTTACAATTTCAAGATGTGAAGGATTAAAGGCTAAAGCCAAATGCACATTTCCGCCTGAGGTTGAAACATCCGAAGAGAAACCCTGGTGATACTTAACATCTCCTGACTCCAATTTTTCGTCATAATGTTTTCCCTCGAATTCATCAAACAATTGATTCGGTGTTTTCCCTAAAATATTTACCAAAACGTTTAAGCGGCCTCGATGTGCCATACAAATGACAATCTCTTCTGTACCTACATTACCGCCTTGTTGAATTAATGTATCCAACGCAACAAGCAAACTATCTGAGCCTTCCAAAGAAAATCGCTTGGCTCCTGGATATTTCGCACCTAAGTATCTTTCTAATCCCTCTGCTGCAATTAAGCGCTCTAATAAACGTCGCTGAATAATCGATGAAATTCCTGCCTGACTTCCAATAATCTCTACTTGCTCTTGCACCCAAATACGCTCTGGTGAATCTGGCATGTGCATAAATTCAGTGGCCATGGTTCCACAATAAATGCGTTTTAAATCGTCAATAATCTGTTGTAAAGGACGCTCTTTGGGGCCTGGTAAAAATCCTGAGTCAAAAGAAGTTTTAAGATCTTTTTCTGATAAATGATAATAAGAAAGCATTAATTCAGGAACCAGCGCTTTTTCTCGAACTTTTAAGGGATCAATGTCAGCATGTAAATGTCCTAACAATCGATAAGCATCAATTAAAGCTCTAACTTGTGTTTGCTTTTGTGCTTGTAATAAAGCAATTTCAAAATTTTTGGCTTTAAATGAAGTCGTACTTTCTTTATTGATGTTGGAAGTGTTGATCTGCCTTACAAGCTTTTTAAATTCTGCTTGGATCTGCAAATGATGTGCCTCCGACACATTCCCATTACCCTTTTTTGGTAGTTGCTCAAAAAAATCATGCCATTCAGCTCGAACC
>CADEGZ010000040.1 GCA_902827015.1 uncultured Pseudomonadota bacterium | reverse complement strand
TTTATAAGATAGATGCTTTAAATGCAGAGCGAGAAGGTGTAACTTTCAATGTTGGTCAAGTACAGGGAGGAAATACTACTAATGTAGTACCAGCGTTGGCTATATGTCGTTTAGATGTTCGGATCCAACACCTTGAAGAAGAAGAGTGGGTATTGGATCATTTGGGGGCTATTGTTGCAGCCGCGAATCAGAAAGAAGGATTTAAGGTAGAGCTGCAAGGGAAATTCACTCGTAAACCAAAAGTGCTAATTGGTAAAACGCAAGTCTTGTACGACTTAGTAGCAGAAGCAGGAAAAGAAATAGGTCAATCTATTCACTGGAAACCAAGTGGTGGCTGTTGTGATGGTAATAATTTAGCTGCAGCGGGTTTGCCCAATGTAGATACGCTTGGTGTTTGTGGAGGTAAAATTCACAGTGAAGAGGAATATTTATTGGTTGATAGTTTGGTTGAGAGAGCAAAATTAACAACTGCACTTTTAATTCGTTTAAATGAAGGTAAGTTTGTATAGATAATTTATTTAGAGTAAATTCCCAGTTTTTTTAAAGAATATTATTAAATTGATTATTTTTTCTAGCTGAAATAGCTCATTGACCAATCAGGTTTTTCAAAGAAATCTTCAAAACATTTTAAAATTATTCGTGATGAATAATTATTGTGAATAATTTTAAATTATGGTAAAACAACTAAATAATTAAGCACACATAAGGGTAGCTGCTTGAAGCAATTTAGTTGCTGCATAATTGGTGAAGATACTCTGCTGATCGAGTGTGGGGAAATTCTCCTAAAGAAGGGTCACATTATTTGTGGCATTGCTTCGCTGAACATTGTTATTAAGCAATGGGCAGATGAGCATCATATTCCATGCGTTGCATCTATTGTTGATCTACAGAAAAGTTTTGGCGCTATAGAATTTGATTATCTTTTTAGCATTGCTAATGGTAAAATTTTGCGCAAAGATTTATTACAGGCGCCCCGTAAATTCTCTATTAATTATCACTATTCTATGTTGCCAAAATATGCTGGTACTTATGCTACCTCATGGGCTATTTTGAATGGTGAAACAACACATGGGGTTACTTGGCATGTTATGACGGAAGAAGTCGATGCGGGTGATGTGCTTAAACAAATTCAGTTTCCAATAGATGAAAATGAGACTGCATTAACTTTAAATCTTAAATGTTACGAATATGCTATTAAAACTTTTATTGAATTGATTGACGAATTGGAAAATAATAAATTTACCTTAACAAAGCAAGATATTACTTTGCGTAATTATTCTCTTCTAGAGAAGAGACCACCATATAACGGTGTTATCGTATGGGATAGATCTGCAGAAGAGATTAATAGATTGTGCCGCGCTTTAACGTTTGGCAGTTACTTAAACCAACTAACGTTACCCAAGTTCATCATAGATAATTGCGTATATAATATCCAGGAATCGTACATTTTAAATAATCCTTCAAAAGAAAAAGCAGGCACCGTTGTTGCCATTTATGGAGATGAGTTACGTATTTCCACTCTCACATATGATATCGCGATATCTAAAATAACAAATGCAGATGGGGTTTTGTATACAATATCTCAGCTCTCAGAAAAGCATAATATAGAAGTGGGATATAAATTTCCAAACCTTAAACACGAGTATTTAACTCAATTAGAAAACACCGCCACAACACACGCACGATATGAAAATTTTTGGGTTGAAACCTTAACGAAAATGCTACCCGGCAAAGAACTATTTTATGTCAGTTCAAAAAGCAATTCTTATCTAAGAAAGATTTCAACAGTAAATGTTCCTGAGTCCATTTATGTTAAATTTTTGGAAAATCAAAAAAATGATGAAAGACAACACCTTTTAGTGGCAATTGTTTTAATATATTTTTTCAGACTTAATAACTGTGAGAACTTTACTGCGAAATTCTCATGGCCAGAATTAGCTGTTAAAAACTTGGAGTTTGAACAATTCTTTTCTAGCCAATTGCCTTTAACATCTCATTTTGATCTTGAAATGACTTTTAAAGAAGCGTTGGATTCTGTGCTGGTAGAAATAGGCTCTCTTAAAAAACATCACACTTATGCACGTGATATTAAGATCCGCTATCCGCAGCTTGCACATTGTTTAGGCCTGAATTTAATGACAATTGAAATCGTGAAAGATCTTAAAGCTTATCAACCAAAAGAAAGGACGCCCCTTAATGTTGCAATTTTGGAAGATGGGGCAAGAGTTGAAATATTTGTAGATGAGAGCTTATATACTTCACAATATTTATCTGTGCTTTTTAAAAATACACCTTGTCATATAATATCTCTCATGAGAGATATTATAGATAATCCAAAACAAGAGATCTCTAGGATGCAATTTTTAAGCCCTCTTGAAAAACAACATATTCTATATGATTGGAATAATACAAAAGTTGCAGATTTACCCAATAAATTAGTGCACGAGCTTTTTGAAGAACAAGTGATTAAAACGCCAAATAATATTGCGATAATTTGCCAAGATAAGGCAATAACTTTTCAAGATTTGAATGAAAAAGCCAATCAATTAGCACATTATTTAAGGAAATTTGCTGTTATCTTTGATATACCCATTGCTATTTGTGCAGAGCGTAGTATAGAAATGGTGGTTGGAATATTGGCGATTCTGAAAGCTCAAGGAGCATATGTCCCATTGGATCCTAGCTACCCAGCAGAACGACTTTCTCTTATGTTAGAAGATAGTAAAGCCCCAATACTATTAATAACTCATAGTCATTTAAAACATAATTTTCAAAGTTATAATGGCCAGATTGTCGATTTGGAAAAAAGCCAGGAAGCAATTATAGCAGAAAACAGGCAGAACCTTGAGATAACAACTGGGTTAGACAGCTTGGTATATGTAATATATACCTCAGGAACAACCGGTAAACCAAAAGGCGTGGCTATTACGCATCGTTCCTTAGTAAATCATATGCATTGGATGATCCCAAAATTCAATTTTAAAGAAAGTGATGTCTTTTTACAAAAGACATCACTTTCTTTTGATGCTTCCGCGTGGGAGTTATTGGCACCGTTACTTTGTGGAGGAAAGCTGGTGGTTGCTACCGACAATAACCCTAATGGATTTTGTAGACTTATTCAACAGCATGAAGTAACAATTTTACAGTTAGTTCCTTCTGTATTACGACAATTATTAGAGGATAATGAATTTCAGCTTTGTCATTCACTACAGCAAGTATTTGCAGGTGGCGAGGCTTTGCTGCCTGATCTCGTTAATTTATTTTTTACAAAAATTAAGGCTAAACTTCATAATTTATACGGTCCTACAGAAGCAACTATTCAAACGATAACGTATAGTTATAAAAATAGAAAAAGACAGTTATTTGATGGGGCTTTAATAGGAAAACCTATTGATAATACCCAAGCGTACGTGTTGGATAAATGTCTTAATTTGGTGCCTGTAGGCCTTACAGGAGAGTTATACCTAGGAGGAACTTGTTTGGCAAGAGGGTATTTGCATCAGGAAAGTTTAACGTTAGAACGATTCATCCAAAATCCTTTTTTTAGTAGAGGAGCGAGTGAAAGATTGTATAAGACAGGAGATATTGTTCGGTGGTTACCGGATGGCAATCTGCAATACATTAGGCGAATAGATGATCAAATAAAACTGCATGGCTTAAGAATTGAATTGGGAGAAATTGAGGCTTGCCTTATGCAACATAAGGGAATTCAAACTTGTGCCGTTATTATGAAAGAACGTAGCGATGAACATGGGCATTTAACAGGTAATAAATACTTGGTAGTGTTTTACGTAAAAAAAATAGATTTAATCTCTTTAGATACAGAAGATTATGTAAAATCATGGGAAGTGGTATATCAATCAAGATATTCTTCCTTAGACATTAATAATTTTAAAAAAAATATAGATGGCTGGATTAGTTCATATACAGGGAAGATGATTGAGAGTGAGCAATTATTAGAATGGGTAGATAACACTGTTGCTCGAATTAAGCAATTAAAGCCTAAAATTGTTTTAGAAATAGGAAGTGGGAGTGGATTAATCTTGTTCAATTTGTTAGATAGTTGTCAATATTATTACGCAACAGATTTTTCTAAAAATGTTATTGACTATACAAACAAAGTGATACAAAAAAATGGTTGTACAGATAAAGTTTCGGCCATTGCTTGTGCTGCAGATCAACTTCCCTATAAAGTGTTGGATAGAAATTACGATACAGTTATCATAAATTCGGTGGTACAGTACTTCCCAAGTATTGAATATTTGGAAAAAGTAATCATGAATGCGATTTCCAATATGAAGCATTCTGGTAAAATATTTCTCGGTGACATAAGAGATTATAGATTGCTCAAATGTTTCCATTATTCAGTGCAAGCATTTAAACAAGAAAAAATAACCAAGGCAAAGATTGATTATTTTTCAATAAAGGATAAGGAATTATTAGTTTCTCCAGAATATTTTATACATTTAAAAGAAATTAATCCAGATAATATATTCTATGTGGAACTCTTGCCAAAGGATGGGCTGGCAAATAATGAAATGAATAATTATAGGTATGATGTAATACTGCACATTAGAAAAAATGAAGAACCGAAACGAGAAGTGTTTTTTGTAAACGAATTGGATTTCTTTAAAATACATGACTTTAAAAGTTACATTTTTTCTAAATTAAATTCTGAGTACATATGTATAAAATATCCTAATAGTAGGATCCTAAAAGACTACATTGCGTATGACGAGATATGTAACAACAATTCAAAAATTACTTTGAGTGATGTTAATAATATTTTAAGCATACGTGAAATTGTAGATTTTTCAAATTCAAAAGATATGGCAGTTAAGTTTTTTATTGATATACATGATCCATTATATTTAAATATTATTTTATTTAAAAAAGATTTTTTGTCTTATGAAAATATTTTTATAAGTTACAACCAAGTAGTGCAATCGTTGAGTATAAGTAGTAAGCCAGTAGAAATATTAAGGCTACTAGAGAATCAATTTGCTAGTGAGCTGAAGGAATTTCTTTCAACCAAACTTCCTAGTTACATGATCCCTAAGCATTATGTGCCATTAGAAAAAATGCCCTTAAATAATAACGGAAAACTGGATAGAAAATCACTAATTGAAAATGAATGTATTGAAAACGAAGATTATGTCGCCCCTAGAGATGATCTGGAAAGGAATTTATGCCAAATATGGGCACGTGTATTAGGACTTCCGGAAGATAGAATTGGCATAAAAGATGATTTTTTCAATTTGGGTGGGCATTCATTGTCGGCCTTAAAAGTGTTAGTTTTAGTAAATAAGACATTTGCAACTAAACTACAAACCTCAGTTCTGTTTGGACACTCAACTGTAGAAAAGTTTGCTGAGTTTATTCAGGAACTGCGGCATCGCTCTTATTCTGGGTTAGAACGGAGTATGGTAATTTCTCCTATTGTTGCCTTGCAAAGCAGAGGGAACAAAACTCCCTTGTTTTTAATTCACCCGTTGGGAGGCACAGCATTTTGGTATAGGAGTCTTGCAAAATATTTAGGGAAAGATAGACCTATATATGCCATTGAAGATCCTAGTATTGGCCTGAATGAAATAATTTTTAAAGATATCCCAGAAATGGCGAGTTACTATCTAAAATTGATTAGAAACGTCCAACCTAAAGGTCCTTATTTAATTGCGGGAGCTTCATTAGGTGGAACTATTTCGATAGAAATTGCTAAGCAAATGTTAGACAGTGGAGAAGAGGTCAATTTTGTTGGACTTATGGATGCCAGGCCATCCTACAGTGAGAAGTTTTGGGACAAAGACTTTCTGAAACGCCTCATGCTAGGAGAAGAACATAACAATGAACCATCAGAAGCTATTAAACAAAATTTAAGTAATTTGCCATTTCTTTTAAGTCTATATCATCAACGTTCACTTATGTTGCGAGGTTATAAGCTTCCAATTATTAATGCCAAGATAGTGTTTTTTCAAGCTAGAGAGGTTTGGCCCGTTTTTAAAGAAGTAAAGCTTCCTTTAGATTGTTGGCAAGGTTATTCCTCTCAATCTGTTGAGATCCATATGGTTCCGGGTAACCATGAAAGTATGTTTAATGAGCTTAACGTTAAAGTTCTTGCTAAAAAGATAGAGCAGGTACTAAGCAAGCTCGAATTCCCAGCAAAACAAGTACCGCATTATGAAAAAGCCTGACTGGCACAGCTCTTAGGTTTAACCCGCTTGAAGCATTATACTTAAGTGAATTAACATGCTTATTTTGGGTTCAATGCATTATATGATAAGTGCATGAGAAACTTAGGTGGTTTCTAAGGGTATTTTTAGTTAAAATAGAATAATAAGGAGATATACCCCAGTGTCTAAAGTTCAAGTGCGAAGAGTATAGATTGGAATGAGGAATTTTGTGAATAAAGTAAATGATTACCTTTCCTTAAAGCAATTAGAAAACAACCCTATTTTATTTAATTGGTTGCGTTATAGCAAAGAGGCTGTTCTTGTTTTATCGTCAGAATTAATTGTTTTGGAGATAAATGGTGTTGCTGAAAACTTATTTAGAGAAAAGCGCGAAGCAATCATTGGAAAAAACTTTTTAGATCAGTGTGTAAAAATTGGCTTGAAGTTTCCTCTATCTATTGACCCTGAGCAGATATCGCCTGGCCAGAGAATCATTGATGTAGAGACAACATCGCAGGATAGTCATCAAATATTCAGATGGACCATTATCCGCACGGAAGAGAATAACCATGAACCAAGCCTATTTATCTTTATTGGGCAAGACATGACTCAGTTAAAACGAGTAGAAGCATTGAGGGAAAAAGCAGAAGGATATTTAAGTGGTGCTAATCATGAACTTGCAAGGTTCAGTCAACTAGTGACGGGTCAAAGTGTTAATAAAATGACCTTGGTGGATTACGCTAAGAATATTTATGAATATATGGATAATATTATTGCAAATATGCCTGTTTCCGTTTATTGGTTGAATAGACAAGGTGAATATTTAGGGTGTAGTAATAATTTTGCTAAGTTATTCAATTTGAAGGCGCGCGAGGAGATTATAGGTAAAACTTATAAGGATCTGTATGATGAAAAATCTGGTGAATTTTATAGAGCTATTGATGCTGAAGTGATGGATGTTGGTATTGCAAAAACTTTAGAAGAACCTTTTTATCATATAGATGGCATGCAAACTTGGCTGTCAAGTAAGGTCCCATTGCGAGATTCAAAAGGACAGGTTGTGGGGATGTTGGGAACTTCTATTAATATCACAGAACGTAAGAGAGCGGAACAGGCGCTAAAAGAAGCTAAAGAAGCTGCGGAGGCTGCTAATAAAGCTAAGACTGAATTTCTTGAAAACATGCGTCATGATATTAGAACGCCATTAAGTGGAATTGTTGGCCTTGCAGAACTTTTGAATAGCGAGGATATAGATAAAGCTAAGATCCGAGAATTTACGACTAATTTAGATAAAGCAAGTAAAGAATTACTTCATTTTTTAAATGAGGTTTTAGAATCTATTAATGTTGCTTCTGGTGAAATTCCGTTGCTGAAGAAAAAATTTAACCTTAGAGAGACCTTGGAAAATGTGATAAAACTTCATCAGCCTGTTGCTATTGAAAAAGGATTAACGTTAGCGCTATTTATCGATGAAGATATCCCAAAATATTTAATTGGTGATTCAGTTAGGATTTATCGAATTGTGTTAGAATTAATTGTTAATGCTTTAAAGTTTACCAAGAAAGGACATGTAAGCGTTTTTGCAAAGCTTGGTAAGAAATCGGGAAGGAAAGTTGTCGTTAAAATTTCAGTTGAAGATACTGGGGTTGGTATTTCTTCTGAGAAACAGCAAGATCTTTTTGTTCGTTTTAAACGCTTGACCCCTTCTTATGAAGGCATATATAAAGGTGCCGGGTTAGGTTTGTCAATTGTTAAACAATTTCTTGAAGATGTAGAAGGTGAAATTTATGTTGATAGCCATTTAGATGAAGGTACTAAATTTATTTGTGTTATTCCTTTGAAAGAACCCTTATTAGAAGAGGATCCGTTTAAAGATACTACACCTATAGAAAATTTAAAACTAGTTACTGAGGATAACCAGGGCTTGAAACAAAATAAAAAACCTACTAAGAGATATGGATTGGTTGTGGAAGATCAACCAATTGCAGCTTTAGTTGAAAAAACTTTGTTGGTTGAACAAGGATGTGAGATTGATATCGTGGAAAATGGAGAAGCAGCAATTCAGCAAATACAAAAAAACCGATATGATTTTATATTAATGGATATTGGGTTGCCAGATACAGATGGTTATGAGGTAACAAAAAAAATTCGTTTATTGGAGGGAGATTCTAAACATAAAACCTTCATCATAGGACTTACTGGTCATGCAGATGCTGAGAAAAAGCAATTAGGTTTGGATGCAGGCATGAATATTGTTCTTACTAAACCATTAACCCAAAATATATTTGTTGATCTCTTAGAAAACTTTATTCCCAATCATTTGGCTAATAGTTAAACGACATATCACTGTATTTTTATATAATCTTCTTGGAAGCTCTTTTGTTTTATCTTATTAAAAATTATTTAAACTTTTTTTAATAATTAAGCTCTTATTATAAGAGGATAAATTAAAATGAGTGTTCCTACACCGAGTTTTACTTTCATTCAGCGCATCTTTATTAAAAGATTTAATTATTTATTAAAAAAATCTAAAGTAAGAGATTTATTAGAACCAGAGGAAGTTTGTAGGGGCTTGTCTATTTTATTTATGTATTATGAGCAAAAAGGAGAGCAGGATGAATTTTTGAAATTTTTACAAGCAATACAAGGATTGAACAAGGAAGATATAATTAAAATTATTAAAGGAGAAAAAATAAGTATTAATGGGGAAGAGTACGATAAAGACAAGTTGATTGCCTTTTCTAATAAATTACATTTAGCGCGTACAGTGTCTGGTAATTATGGATTTCACCAAAAAAGTTTTAAAAAATTAGCTGGAGAGAACTGGGATAATTCAATTGCATTTGTGACCAATTTAACTAATTTAAAAGCGTTTCAAAAAAATTTAAATCTTAGTGTGTCTCATGCGGGAACTTATTATTTTTCATTTCCTAAGCATGCAGTTTCAATTATTGCTCATGAAGATGGCACCTATACTTATTTTGATCCGAATAGATATAATGTTCAGTTAAATAAAAAATTTACATTAAAACAATTAACTAAAAAATTAATTAAGATTGGTAATTCTATTTCTAAGACGCTTAAATTATCGAATGAAGAACTGATTGTTCAAGTAGAAGACTTAAATTTTAAGCAAGGAAATGAAAGAATAGCAGAAAATAGTGTTCAATATGTTATTAAGGCATTTAATAATTCTGAAGAAGTACCTAATATCTTTAAGCAGAGAATTTTATTGGTGTTTAGAAAAGTACAAAACGGGAATATTTCTTCTTTATTGGCTCTAAAAAATATAAAAATGATCATTTTAGAAATGAATGGAAAAGGCATAAAACGCTACAATTTTTTGCAAGAAGAAATATCTAAATGTGTTGAAATTTATACCTCTTCCGATAAGTTAATTAAGATTAAATCCCCTGATAAGAATATGTTTTCTGATAAAGAAAAACAAAAGTATTCTTTATTATTACTAACGTCGGTAGGGATGTCGGACATCGACACTGTAAAATACTTATTAGACAAAGGGGTTAGTACAAATGTAGCAGCAGATCAAAATTATACGGCTTTACATATTGCTGTTGATAATAACGATTATGAAATGGTCAAATTCTTGCTTTCTTACCCTGATATTCAAATAAATCGTAAAATTAATGGGTTAACCGCTTTTGATCGGGCCATTGATAAAGGCCATACCAGTATAGCACAGCTTTTTTTAGCAGATAAGCGATTTGAAAAAAAAGTTAATATAGATTTAACTGAATCATTAAAAAAATATATTAGCCATGAAAATACTTTTATGGTGGATACCCTATTAAAATTAGGGGTTCTTGCTGCTTCTGCCGAAGTCCACGAAAAGGAATGGATCTCACCACTTTTAGTTGCTTTACAAGGCAACAATAAATCAGTTGTAAAAGCATTGTTAGGTGCTGGCGTGAATATGGCAATGGAAAATGGTAGAGTAAAATCGTTGATGGCAGCATTTAAATTAGAAGAAGACTATATTTTAAGACCTAAAAATTGGGTGTCTTACTTGATTAATTATTTTTTAGGGATTCATGCAAAGTTGAAAAGATTTATTGCAGAAATAAGAAAGGATGATTCAATTGACGACATGGAAAAATATCAAAAACAGTTCGAGATTTTTTTTCAAAAAATACCAAAATTTTTAAGAAAATTAACAAACTTGTCTTGTTATAGAGAATCGTTGCAGCATGAAATTGTTTTTAATAAAGCGAGTGAAATCATCAGAGAATTAGAATCAAAACCTCTTGATAAACCTGCTTCTTTTAAAGATCTCGCATCATTAATAAGCTCTAAATTGCAGGAAGCGGGACTTAAGAAGAAAACTGAAGGGAAATAAAGCCAACGAGTCGGCCAAAGATAAGAAACTGGTTTTTAAAACAGCATGATTATTTCGTTTAAAACAAGTCTAAACTTATATTAAAAGAGAGCAAAAAGGGTAAGGGTATATGCAAGGTTGTGTAATTCGGCCTGTACAGGAGGCAGATTTATCAGGAATTTTGGAAATTGCGGCTCAAACAGGCCCTGGGTTTAATTCCTTACCCAATAATGCTGCTGTTATCAAGAAAAAGATTGCTTGTTCAATTGACAGTTTTTCTGAAAAAATAGAAATTGAAAAGCGGTTTTATCTTTTTGTTATGGAAAATTTGGAAAAACAAGAAGTTATAGCGACTGCGGGTATTAACGCTTATGTAGGAGCACCATGCCCCTTTTATAAATTTAAATTATCAACGCTAGTGCTAATTTCTCATTCTTTAAATCAATCTAAAAAACATCGAATTTTACATTGGGTTAGCGAGCATGAGGGCGCTACAGAATTGGATGCATTATATCTAAAGTCTGCTTATCGAGGTAAAGGATGTGGTGCATTTATATCAAGAGCGCGATTTTTATTTATTGCGGAATTTTCTAATATCTTTTCTGATCTTATTATTGCAGATATGAGGGGGGTTAGTGATGAAAAAGGGATTTCTCCTTTTTGGGAAGCAGTGGGCCGACATTTTTTTGGCATGAGCTATGAAGAAGCCAGTTATTTAAAAGCAATTGGAGAATCAAATTTTGTTGCCGAGCTAATGCCGCACTACCCCATTTATGTCGATCTATTACCCGAAACAGTTCAAAATATTATTGGTAGCACGCACCAAAACACAGCACCTGCATTTTCCATGTTAAAAAAAGAAGGCTTACATTTTAGGAAATGTGTCGATATTTTTGATGCTGGCCCTATGCTAGAAGTATTAAAGTCAGATATTAAAAGTATTAAGGAAAGTAGGAAAGTTAGAGTTGTTGATTTTAAACCCAAATCAAATAAAAATGAGTTGAAGTTGATTTCTAATACCCAGAAAAATTTTCGTGTTGCTCTGGGATCTGTTGAATTAACACCGAACGGAGATGTTCTTTTAGAAAAAGAAACTGCAAAGGTATTACAGGTTTCTATTAATGATTATATTCGCTACTCACATTTTAGGTAGATTTAAGCATGTTTAAACAAAATTTTATAAAAAGTAGATGGGTGGAAGGGTTGGGTGAAAAATTTATTTCTGAAGATCCCGCTACAGGCCAAATAATTTGGCAAGGGTGTGCCGTGAATAAAGAGCAAATCAATAAAGCCATGCAATCGGCAAGCTCTGCTTTTTTATCTTGGTCGGAGTTATCGTTCGAAAAAAGGTTAATTTTTCTTGATCAATTCGCTCAAGAGCTTAAAAAACAAAAATCAGATCTTTCAAAAATTATTTCTAAAGAAACAGGAAAACCTTTGTGGGAATCCGATTTAGAAATGGGTTCTATGATTAACAAATTAGCCATTTCAATAGAAGCATATCATGAGCGTTCTGAAGAAATTATAAGTAAAAACGTTGCCGGAACAGAAATCTCTGTTGTTCGGCATAGGCCTCACGGTGTTTTCGGAATTTTAGGCCCTTTTAATTTTCCAGGCCATTTGCCTAATGGACATATCATTCCTGCATTGTTGGCGGGTAACACGGTTGTGTTTAAACCGAGTCATTTAACGCCTTTAGTGGCCGAAAATATATTTCAATGTTGGGAAAAGGCAAATTTACCGCCTGGTGTCATTAATTTAATCCAGGGAGGTGCAAAAACAGGTGAACTTCTTGCCACACATCCAGATTTAGACGGTATTATGTTTACCGGGAGTTTTAAGGTAGGGCAAAGCCTTGCAAAATTATTTTCTCATCATCCCGAAAAAATGTTGGTATTGGAAATGGGCGGGAATAATCCTTTAGTTGTACATAATGTTAACAACATAAAAGCAGCAATCTATCATGTTATACAATCGGCTTATATTACCGCAGGACAACGTTGCACGTGTGCAAGACGCTTAATTGTTACGAAAGGGAAAGAAGGGGAACAATTTGTTGATGCGTTAATTAGAGCAATTAAAATGATTAAAGTTGGCCCTTATACTGAATATCCTGAGCCTTTTATGGGGCCTGTTATTTCAAACGATGCTGCTAAAATGATTATTTTTTCTTATAAGACATTGATTGATCGTGGAGCCATTCCTTTAGTTGAGTTAAAGAGAATAGAGGAGAGCTTGCCTTTTATTTCTCCAGGCCTATTGGATGTCAGCTTGGTAAAAGAGCACTCAGACGAGGAAATTTTTGGACCATTATTGCAACTTATTTGGGTAGAGGATTTTGAAGCGGCTTTATTGGAAGCCAATAAAACACGCTATGGGTTGGCCGCAGGATTATTATGTGATGAAGAAGAGTTGTTCAACCGTTTTTTACGCAAGGTACGAGCAGGTGTTATAAATTGGAACCGGCCTACAACAGGGGCGAGCAGTCGAGCTCCTTTTGGTGGTATTGGGTGGAGTGGTAATTATCGTCCTAGCGCTTATTATGCAGCAGATTATTGTGCTTATCCAGTTGCTAGTATGGAAGATAAATTATTAAAACTGCCTGATAATTTATCACCTGGGATCCAATTGTGATGAAAAAAACATTGGAAGTTAATTTTGATGGTTTGGTTGGCCCTACTCACAATTATGCAGGACTCGCTTTAGGGAACCTAGCATCTGAAAAAAATGCTTATAAAGTCTCAAATCCTAAAGAGGCTGCTTTGCAGGGCTTAAAAAAGATGCAATTATTGATGGAATTGGGGATCACTCAAGCTGTTTTACCCCCGCATGAGCGACCTTTCATACCTTTTTTGCGAATGCTTGGATTTTTAGGTGAAGATGCCGTTGTTCTTAAGACTGTTTATCAAAAATTCCCAAAAATATTTAGAGCTGTTTATTCAGCATCGAATATGTGGACAGCAAATTCAGCCACGGTAACTCCGAGTGCTGATAGTCAAGATAATCGTGTGCATTTTACACCTGCGAATCTTATTAGTAATTTACATCGTTCTTTAGAATCTGATATGAATTATAGGATCTTAAATACCATTTTTTCGAACCAAAAATATTTTGCAGTGCATCGATCTTTATTCCCCCACTTGGATTTTTCAGACGAAGGTGCTGCTAACTATAATCGTTTTTGTACAGAATATGGCAAAAAAGGATTGCACGTATTTGTTTATGGTCGTAGTGTTTTGGAAAAAAATAAAGCTTCTCCAAAACGTTATCCGGCGCGGCAAAGTTTGGAAGCATCCCTTGCAGTAGCACGTTTGCATCAGTTAGATCCAAATCAAGTATTATTTGTAAAACAAAATCCTAAGATAATTGATGCGGGGGTTTTTCATAACGATGTTATTTCGCTTGTTAATCAGAATGTTTTTTTATATCATAAATCGGCATTTCAAGATTCGAAAACATTGTTAAATTTTCTTAAAAAAAAGATTTCTTATCCGTTATATTTAATACCTGTCTCGATCTCGGAGCTCAGTGTTAAAGCGGCAGTGAAATCTTATCTTTTTAATAGCCAGCTGGTAACTTTAGGAAAAGGAAACATGGCTTTAATTGCGCCATTTGAGAGCCAAGAAATAGCCGAAGCCAGACGAGTTTTACTGCGGATTGTCGAAGAGGATAATCCTATTCGGTCGCTCTATTTTGTGGATTGTCGCCAAAGTATGCAAAATGGTGGTGGACCGGCTTGTTTACGATTAAGAGTTGTATTAACCAAAGAAGAATTCAGTGCATGTAAGGCGAATATTTTTTTAGATGAAACATTATATCAGCGATTGTTTAAGTGGGTACAGCAGCATTATCGGGATAGATTAACAGTTAGAGATTTATTAGATCCCACCTTGATACAAGAGAGTTATACAGCTTTAGATGAATTGACTCGCATTTTGGATTTAGGTCCTATTTACAATTTCCAAAAAATATGACAAAAAATAAAACATGAAATATTCTAAGTTTGCTTTATATGTTCGTTTGATGCGTTTAGATAAGCCGATTGGTATTCTTCTTTTACTTTGGCCAACCTTGATTGCATTATGGATCGCAGGTAATGGTAGGCCTGATCCGCTTATTGTTGCTGTTTTTATTACAGGTGTGATTGTCATGAGGAGTGCTGGGTGTGTCGTGAATGATTTGGCGGATAGACATTTTGATAAAGCAGTGGCTAGAACCAAACATCGCCCGTTGGCTGCAGGTGCTTTAACACCTAGAGAAGCAGTACTCCTTTTTTGTATTCTGTTAATATTGGCTTTTATATTAGTTTTTCAACTCAATTTTTTTACCATTGCGATGTCATTCATTGGGTTGTTGTTGGCGGTAATTTATCCTTTTATGAAACGTTATACAGCTTTACCGCAAGTAGTATTAGGTGCTGCTTTTGGTTGGGCGGTTCCCATGGCATTTATGGCGATTTCGCATCATATTTCTAAAGAAGCGTTATTACTTTATTTAATTACCATTGCTTGGGCTGTTGTTTATGATACTCAGTATGCAATGGTCGATAAAAAAGACGATATGGCAATTGGCATAAAATCTACCGCTATTTTGTTTGGGGCATTGGATAGGGTCATTATTGGTGTATTGCAATTAATGATATTAATTTTATTTGTGGGGTTGGGTTATCGTTTGCAGTTTGGAAAATTTTATTATACTGGAGTACTAGTAGCAGGTTGTTTGGCACTTTACCAGCAATATTTAATTAAAGATCGCGTTCCAGAACGCTGTTTTAAGGCATTTTTAAATAACAATTTTTTTGGGGCTGTTGTATTTATGGGTGTCGCTTTAGAGTATATATAATACCCTTCGCAAATGAATTTTTACTTACTTTTTAAACAACTTCTTATAGAATTTGATAAATTTTCAAGTAAATTAAAATAGCCATCGGCATCATTTATAGATCTCTCACCTATTGGATCTAATTCACCGGTTTTGATCTGTAAATCTTGCGTAATACTTTGTACAAGTTTAGGGGAAAATTGTGGCTCTGAAAATACACAATGTGCTTTGGTGTTTTTAATAATATCTCGAATGGCGCTAAGGCGCTGTGCGCTAGGAGGAACTTCTGGATGTAAAGTAATCGCACCCACACCATTTAGTTTGTAATGATGATCGAAGTATTGGTAAGCATCATGAAAGACAACGTAAGGAACCGATTTTACTTCTTTTAGTTCGTTTGCGATTTTTATGTCCAACTGTTTTAGTTGTATTTTAAGTATTTCCCCATTTTTTCTGTAGATATCTTTATGTTGTGGATCAATTTTAGATAAATGGTAAACAATGCTATCTGTTAGAGTAATGGCATTATTTGGATCTAGCCAAAAATGCATGTCATTGTTAGAAAGTATATGTTCCGAACAGTGTTCATGATGATCATGAGAATGATCATGTGGTTCCCATGCAATATTGCGTCGCAATGGTAGTAACAACAAATCAGGCGTTTTATCAAGCTGCACAATGAGTACTTTTTGCTTTCGTTCAATATTATGTAAAGGTTTAATTAAAAAGGTTTCTAAGGCAGGGCCTCCCCAGAATATAAGAGAAGCTGTGTTAAGACTTTGAATTTCTGAGGGCTTAAGAGAATAGTGATGAGGGGAAGCCCCCGTTTTGATCAGAAGCTTTGGTGTTCCTACTCCCTTCATAACAGCGGCGACTAAACTGTGAAATGGCGTTATACTGGCAACAACCGTTAGACTGGGATAGACAGAGAGCCCTTCAATGGGCCAAAATCCAGAAATCAAGGAGAAGAATAAAGCAATCAATTTTGGTTGTATAAACTTCATAAAAGTGTTATCTAATCAACTTACAGGGTATTACCAACTTGCCATTAGTCAATGCAAAAGGGATCTACGTTCAGTTTGAGCAAAAAATCATTTTATCAGATGTTGATCTCGTTGTCCGTAAAAAAGAAATTGTAACATTGATTGGCCCGAATGGGGCCGGTAAGTCTACGTTGGTAAGGGTAGTATTAAAGCTGTTGCAGCCTAATGCCGGGATTGTACAATTAAAAACAGG
>CADEGZ010000039.1 GCA_902827015.1 uncultured Pseudomonadota bacterium | reverse complement strand
TATTTTCAATTTTAAAAACTGTTCTAAGTATCTCGTGTCTTTTAATAACTTCTTTAAAAGACTCTTCTAACAATTTATTATCAATAAAACCGTTAAAACGTAATCCTATTGGCATACTGTATATAGGAGTATTAGGCAACAATTGCTCAAGGTACCAAAGTCTTTCTTGAGCAAATGACATTGGTAAAACATTTTTTCCTTTTTTTCTCAGATTAATAATATATTTCTTATTATCTAAAGTCGCATTTTTCCATTTTTCAAGCAATGCTTTTTTATTTGAAGACAAATTAGATATTTTTTTTTCTATTATATCAGACATACCAAAGCTCCTATGCTCATTTAAAAAAATCTTTTAATAAAGTTTCAACCTCTTCTTCTGACAAGCTATCGATTTTATCAGTTAATTTTATTTCTATTATCTCTGATAGTTTCGCTATAGTTTTAGATTCATATATCTCTTCGAGAGAAATTTCTATAGGCAATGATAAATTTAGCCTAGATACCATTTGTGTCGCAAGTAATGAATGTCCTCCTAATTCAAAAAAATTATCAAAGACACCTATTCCACTGATACCAAGTAATTTACTCCAAATTTCAACGTTGAATTCTTCCAAACGATTTCTAGGGGGAGTATATTTACTTGCTAAATTAGGACGCCCATGCACACTAGAAGGTAATATATTATCAACTTTTTTTTCACTTTTTTCAAATCCTTTTATATCAAAATTTTGTCTGTTGTAAGAAGTTTCAAGCCAATATTTTTGGCGAACTAAAGAACTTCCTGGCAATGGTACACGTTGGCAAGGCTGACTTTTATAAAAATTTTTCCAATTAATTTCAATTCCGTATGTCCACAATTTTCCTAATGTATTCAACAAAAAATACAAATCTGACTCTTTGGAATTGACAGGAAGTGATACTAATACACGTTTAAATTGTTGTCCTTCTTTTTTAACTAATCCACTTAATGTATTTCCTGGCCCAACCTCTAGATATAAAAAAGTTGGATCCTTTTTTAAAGTTTGTATTCCTTTAAAAAAGGAAACACAGTTTCTTAAATGATCTACCCAGTAATTAGCATCGCATGCTTGGTTATTTTCAATCCAATTCCCAGTCAAGTTTGAAATGAAAGGAATTTTTGGTTGATTTAAATCAATTTTCTGCATGAAATTTTTAAAAGATCCTAAAATTGGATCTACCATAAATGAATGAAATGCACGAAGACTATTGAGTTGACGGCTTTTAATATTATTATTGGTTAGCTTGGTTTTCAATGATTCTATTTCATTTGATTCACCTGAAACAACGCAAATATCAGAAGCATTAACAGCAGCGAGGGATATATTTTTGCTTAACATCTGTTTCATATCTTCTTCAGGCAAAAAAACAGCAAGCATTGAGCCAGTAGGTAATGATTGCAGTAGTTTTCCACGGAAGCAAATTATCTTTAATGCGTCATTTAAAGTAAATACACCTGACAAACAAGCAGCTACATATTCACCTACACTATGGCCTATAAATCCAAATGGTTTTATCCCCCAATATTGCCATAACTGAGCTAATGCATATTCTATGACGAATAAGACAACTTGAGAAACTTCAGTATCTTTTAATTTTGTTTCAGCCAATTCTAAATTATCTCTAGCATATAAAATTTCCCTTAAGTCAAAATTTATATGTTCTTTTATAATATTACTGCATTCATCAACACATTCACGAAAAATTAATTCTTTTTCATATGTTTCTCTTGCCATTCCTAAGTATTGTGAGCCTTGCCCTGGAAACATCATTATAATTTTTGATTCATTAAATTCTTGACAATCAATAGCCTCATTATTGTTGAGATTTGATAAAATATTTACAGCTTGATTTTTGTTTGAACAAATTAACATCCTACGTATAGGAAAAGCTTTCCTACCAAGTTGCAATGTGTATGCTATATCTGATAGACTAGTATTGCTATTTAATTCTTGAGTTAAATATTTAAGAATATTCGAAGTATAATAATTCAATCTTTCAATACTTCTAGATGAAAATCCTAATAATTGATATTGCCTTACTGATGATTTAATTTTAAATACTGGGGGTTCTTCTAAAACAACATGCGCATTTGTTCCACCAATTCCAAATGCACTAACACCCGCATATATTTTTGTATCATTTGGTTCTAAACTTTTTAGGGTATTATTTACGTAAAATGGGCTATCTAAAAAATTAATTGAAGGGTTAGCTTCTGAAAAATAAAGGCTGGCTGGAATTATGCGATTTTTTAAAGATAAAACTGTTTTAATTAATCCTGCTATTCCAGCAGCTGCATTTAAATGCCCAACATTTGTTTTTACAGAACCTAAGGCACAAAATCTCTTTTTATTCGTGATACTATTAAATGCCTTTGATAAAGCTGCAACTTCTATAGGGTCTCCAAGTTGAGTTGCAGTTCCATGAGCTTCAATATAGCATATTTTTTCTGGGTCAATTTGAGCCGAAGCTATTGCTTCGGCGATTACTTCAGCCTGACCATCTATACTAGGAGCCGTAAACCCTACTTTCAAGGCACCATCATTATTAACCGCAGAACCTTTTATAATAGCATAAATATAATCTTTATTATTAATTGCTTCAGAAAGTCTTTTTAGCAATACAATTCCTGCACCACTACCAAATATTGTACCAGAAGCTTTAGCATCAAAAGCCCTACAAAATCCATCTGCTGATAGTATATTACCAGTCTCATATAAGTAACCTTGATCTTGAGGTAATTGAATAGAAACCCCTCCTGCTAGCGCCATATCTGACTCGTAAGTTAACAAGCTTTGACATGCCATGTGTACCGCAACTAATGAAGTAGAACAAGCGGTTTGTACACTAACACTTGGTCCTGTTAGATTTAGTTTATAAGAAACGCGTGAACATAAGTAATCCGGTCCATTTGAATACAAAATTAGTGCAATTTCTCCAAGATTTAATTGTTCGTTTAAATACGGATAAATCTGTTTAAAAAAGTAATGATTAAAGCTACACCCTCCAAAAACTCCGATTTTTCCTTCATAGCCTTCTGGATCATATCCAGCATTTTCAAATGCTTCCCATGCACATTCCAAAAAAATTCTATGTTGAGGATCTATAAATTCAGCCTCTTTTGCGCTGTATCCAAAAAACTCAGCATCAAATAATTCAATATTATTTAATCTAGCGGTAGATCTTACATAATTTTTTCTTTTTAAAATTTCTTCTCTAACTCCAGATGTTAAGATAACTTCATCAGACAATTCAGTAATAGAACAAACTCCGTTAACTAAATTCTTCCAAAAAATTTCTATATTATCGGCTCCTGGAAACCTTCCAGACATTCCTATAATTGCAATATCTTCTACACTTGAACTCAGAGTATTCATAGTTTTACAGTCTCTTGGTTTTTAATGAAATTCTTCAATGCGCCTCTTCGTTTGTTAGCTCGGTTTTTAGTAGTCGTGTTAAAATTTACACTATCACTTTCTTTTTCATCAATAAAAGCAGCCAATGTTGATATAGTAGGATACTTAAATAAATCAATTATACTAATATTTTTTTGCAAATGTTCTTGTAGTTTTTTTTGCACTAGTATTAACGCTAATGAATGGCCCCCCACTTCAAAAAAGTTTATATTAGTTCCTATGTCTGTTTTAATTTGTAATACTTCTTGCCAAATATTAGCTATTAGTACTTCTTGCCGGCTAGTTGGTAATTTTTGTTGTTCTAATTGACTACTAAAATTTGGTATTGGCAAAGCTTTTTCATTAAGTTTACCGTTTGGGGTTAGAGGAATGGTGTTCAAGAATATAAAATGAGCTGGCACCATAAAAGCTGGTATTTTATTAGAAAGATAAGACTTTAATTCTTCTTTTTCTACTTTTTGATTTTCATGAGTAACAATATAAGCAACTAATTGTTGTTCTCCTAGTAAATTTTTTCTTCCTAAAATAACAACTTCTTTTACATATGGATGTTCTTGTAAACGTGTTTCGATTTCCTCTTTTTCTATACGATACCCGCGAATTTTAATTTGGGAGTCTTTCCTTCCTAAGAACTGATAAGTTCCATCAGACATTTGCCTAGCCATATCGCCTGTGGAGTAAGTTGTTTTCCCCTCAGTATCTAGTTCAGAAAAAACTTTTTTTGTTTTGGAATGTAATTTCCAATAGCCCACAGCTATCTGCTGACTTCTAAATGCAATTTCCCCATAAAGATCGGTCACTCTTTTATTTTCATCTAACAGTAAAATTTCAACATTATTAACAGGATACCCAACAGAAATATTATCAGATTTTATTTGAAATTTTTGATCAATAAAATATTGTAAGGCTAAAGTACACTCTGTAGGTCCTAATCCATTTATAAAAATGCATTCTGAATTAAAGCATTTATGATATATTTCTATATCTTTTTTACGCACAGATTCTCCACCCAGCACGACTATCCTAACTGATGGAAATGTTTTGTCAGATATAGGACCAAAAATATAACGATATACTGAAGGTGTTGAATGATAAATAGTAATTTCTTCTTTTTCAATTGTTTTGATAACAGCTTCGATTCCTTCATTTTTAATATTGACTAGAAATAAAGTTGCACCATTTAATAAAGATCCGTAAATATCCATAACAGCCGCGTCAAAATTAAAAGATGCCAATTGCAATAATTTGTCATTATTATTAATGCATAAACCATTTGTATAATTCTGAATATGTCTTAAAACATTAAGCTGTGTTTGCATGACACCCTTTGGTTCACCTGTTGAACCAGAAGTATAAAGAATATAGGCTAAGTTGTTGTTTGATTTTTTATAAGTAATTGTTTTCGTATTCTTAATAGAAATTAATTCATCAATATTTAAAACTTTAGGGGATATATTCCTTAATTCATCATGAACTGTATATTCAGAATCTAATCTATTTATTAACTTGTTGGCAAGCTCTAAATTTTTGTTATTAGTTAAAATTAAATCTACTTCTGAATGTTTTAATATTGTAAATAAATTATCTTCAGGATAATTGGTATCCAAAGGAACATATGTTTTTTCAATTAATAAGCTACTAAGCATTCCGACGATCATATCTGTACTGAATTCAAATAATAAAGCAATTCTATCAGGCAACTTTTCAAATTTGTTCTGAACATAAAAAGCAATCTTTTTTACTTTTTTATAAAGTTGTTTATAAGTTAAACTTACATTATAAGATTGGATTGCAATTTTTTCAGGGTATTTTGTTTTTTGCAGCATAAAACGATTTATAATAGTTTCCTCATCACCCGCCAACATAAATTCCGCAGGCTTAATTTTTGGATAAATTGTATTTTTTTTATTTACCATTTCTAAACGTTCTTGATTATTAAACATAGGTATCTGGGTAACTGGAATGTCTAAACTAAAAACAATTGTTTCTAATAAATGCTGATACCGAGACAGAAAAAATCTAATAGTGTCTTCTTCAAAAAGATCAGTGTTGTATTCTATAGAAGTTTGAAAACTACCGTTAAATTTTTCTTCTAAATAAAAATCTAAATCAAATTTGGATATTTGCTGTTTAATATCAATTACTTCTGTTTTAACAAATGGTAGTAAAATATTCCGTTTTGGTGTATTGATGTAGTTAAACATAACTTGAAATAAAGGCGTGTAGCTAACATCTCTCCTTAAATCTAACTCATTTATTAATCTTTCCAGCGGAACGTCTTGGTTTGAATAGGCATCTAAAGTTAGCTTTTTAACCTGTTGCAATATATCTTTAAAAGAAAGATCACAGTTTAATTTTAAACGTATTACTAATGTATTTACAAAAAATCCAATATTATTTTCAGTTTCAAATCGATTTCGATTTGCAATTGGTATTCCAATAGGAATATCTTTTTGTCCAGTATAACGATAAATTAAGACTGAAAAAGCGGCAAACAACACCATGAATAAAGTCACGTTTTGATCATTAGATATTGTTTTAAGTGATTTTATTAAATTATTAGGCAAGTTATTTATTAAAACCTTTCCACGATAGGTTTGAGTTACTGGACGTATATGATCAAAAGGTAGTTCTAATATAGGTAAGTCTTGAAGTTGTTGTTTCCAATATTCTAGTTGGTTATTTATTCTACCTTCTAAGTGATTACGCTGCCAATAAGCAAAATCCTTGTATTGTACTTCCAAATTCAGTAAAGGACATTCTTCATTATTAAAATAAGCTGAGTAAATAATTGATAGTTCTCTCAAAAAAATTCCAAAAGACCACCCATCAAAAGCAATATGATGAACTACAGCTAGCATAAAAAAATGATTTTTAGAATACTGCAATAGGTACAAACGTAACAAACATTTATCTTCAGACAATTTAAAAGGTTTTTTACATTCTTTTTCAATAAATGCTTGAGTTTGTTTTTGCTGCTCTTCCGGAGAAAGTTCTAAAAAATCTATAATTGGTAACTTGTAAAAAATTTTTGGTTGTACAAATTGCTGAGGATAACCATCTTTTATATCAAAAGTTGTACGTAATATATCATGCCTGTTAATAATTTGACCTACACTTTTTTCTAAGACATTTAAATTTAATTCCCCCTTAAAGTCTAAACCGGTACACAAATTATAAATCGGATTTTCTGGTTCAACTAGATTTAAAAACCATAAGCGTTCCTGCTGATGTGAAAGATAACTTTTACAGTGTTCAATTGGAATAACACTTGGTAATTCAATTTTTTTCTCTGTAATATTAGAATCTTTAATCTTTTTTGCTAAACTTGCTATTGTAGCATTTTCAAATAAAAAATTTAAAGGGACCTCGATTCCAAGCAAATTATTTATTTTTGAAATAATTCTAGTGGCTTTTAAAGAATGTCCACCTAAAGTAAAAAAATCTTCATTAAGATTGATGTTAGGCAACTCAAGTATATCTTTCCAAACCTGAAAGATTATTTCTTCTAAATAATCTTTCGGTATTTGAGAGTTTTCTAAATTTTGCAAAATAAGATTTTCTCTGCAATCATCTAAAATAGATTTTGAATTAAAGAAATTAAGAACAACATCACTTATCAATTCTGTCTGACGCAAAAATTTTACGCGACTATTAATAAATAAAAGAACATCTTTATTTTTTATAGCATTTAAATTAATAATTTTTTTTTCAACAAACCATAAACTATTTAAACATTCTTCGATGCTTATATTTTCATTAAGATTCAAAGTTAAAATTTCAGGGAAACTCATTTGTACTTGCAAACAATCATTGAAATTATCTGAAATGAAAAAAATTTTTTCAAAACTTATATTTTCTTTTTTAGAAAAATCTTCTAATTGGCTTGGAATTAATAGTTGAGAAGTTATGTCTAAATTATTACATTCTACTAATTCTACCTGTGTAAAATTTTTAACGGCTTGTTTTAATTCTTTATTTATATTTTCTTCAATAAAAATTAATAACTTAACTCCGTTAGAACTAAAATAAGAAAATTTCTCTAAAAACTTATTAACATTCAATTTAAAAGAGGTCAAAAACCTTTTACACGATAATATAACCAATTTTTTAGTTGGACAACTAATGCTTATTATTGTGCGCATTAAAGCTGTTATAGACAAAACTGCATTATTCTCTTTGGAAGGTAAATTGTCAATAAATACTAAATCTTCTTGTTGTGTTAATAAAACAAAGGAATGACAATGCTGAAATTGATGTTTTATATGCTTGCATTCCAAAAGATATATTTTCTTATCATCTAAAGAATCTAAAAATGGGGACCACATAACTAATACTAAATTTTTTTGGTTAACCGAATTTAATTTTTCTAAGAATTCTTTTACAAAGTGAAAACTTCTATTATCAATAAATATTAAACAAATATCGCCATATGATTCATCTGACAACCGATTTTCCTGATTTGAAAAAAATGAATCTAGTTTACTAATTTTTAAAATATTTGGAATGTTAAATTTTTTTAACCAAAACTTACATGCTTTTGAAAAAATTTCTTCTTGAGATGTTACATATATAGAAGCTTTAAGTTTTTGAATAGGAATTATACTTAATAAACCATTTAAGCAAACATTTGGATTTTTTATAGAATCTTTTACCAAAATCAAATAATAATCTAGCATATTTTTTATTGTAGATGATAGAAATAATTCTCTATTATAATCAATACTAACTAACCAATCACTTGAAGTATAAGTAACGCTCATAGTTAAATCAAACAAAGAGATATCATTACTAATATCTAAATATTCAAGTTGTAAATAAGAATTTGACAACTTTTCGTTTAAAAATTCTCTTAAAATAAACATAACTTGAATTATTGGAGAATAAGAAGTTCTACGTTTAAATCTTACTTCTTCAAGTAGTTTTTCAAATGGTATGTCTTGATTATCATATGCATCTAAACAATTCTCGTGCGTTTTCATTAAAAAACCAGTAAAGTCCCAAGATAAATCAATTTTGGAACGAATTGCTAATGTGTTAACAAAAAAGCCAATTAAATTTTCCAGTTCTTTTTGTTTACGATTTGCTGTGGCTATTCCCACACAAAAGTCTTTATTTTGAGAATAATGAAAAAGCAATAATTTAAAGATAGATAACAAAAATACTGAATTAGGGATTCCTAATTTTTTACAAAAAATTGAGATTTTGTTAGTTAGTTCATTAGAAAAGATCAAGCTTTCTTTTGAACCTTTGTATGTTAATCCTTCGGATCGCGTGTAATCTACAGGTAAATCTAAAATAGGTACATTATCTAGTTGATTTTTCCAGTATTTCAACTGTCCCTTAACAAACTCTTTTGTTAACTGTTGTTCTTGCCACAAAGAAAAGTCTACATACTGAACTGGCAAATCTTTAAGATCAATATTTGACCTAGAAATTTCCGATTCGTAAATATGTAGAAAATCTTTAATCATAACTGCTACTGACCATCCATCAGAAATGATGTGATGCATATTTATAATTAGCAAGTGCTCTCCTTCATTTAATTCACAAATTGTAAGGCAAAGCAATGGCCCGTTAGCTAGATCAAAAACCCTTTGTCTCTCATCAGTCATAATTTTTTTTACTTTTAAGTATTTTTTCTCATCAATTTCACTTTTTAAATTTATTATATTCTTCTTGAAATCTATAACATTATGTACTACTTGAAAATACCGATCCTCTAATTCTACAAAAGTTGTTCTTAATGATTCATGACGTTGAATTATTTTAGAAAAGGAATCAAATAAAATTTTGATATTCAACATTCCAAATATTTTAAAACCAACAGGCATATTATATAATGGAATAGATGACATTTTTTCGTGAATCCAAATTCTTCGTTGATTAGAAGACATTGGAACTAACTTTTTTCTTGGATATTTGGGTATTTGCATTTTTTTAGAAACAATAGTTTTCCAATTATCTATCAAACTGTTTTTTTCTTTGTTCATAATACTACTTTACCTCACTTGCTTCATGATCTGACAGCATTTTAGATTCGTTAATTATATTTCTTAACTCTTCAGATAAACTTGCAACTGTAGCTTTACCAAATAATCTTTTCATGGGAATAGATACAGACAAAACATTTTGTAATTGATCTAAAAACCTGATCGCTAGTAAAGAATTTCCTCCTATTTCAAAAAAATTATCATTAATATCAATGTTGGTACAGCCAAGTAGATCTTCCCACATTGCTACAATTAGAGTCTGCAATTCATCTTCATATTGAATAACTTTATCTTCATTCTTAACAAATTGAGGGTTTTCTATTTCTGTAAAATCAGGAATTTTTCTATCAAAAAATAATTCGTTATGAGACTTTTCTTCTGATAAAAAGTTATTCAAATTTATATCTAACCAAAATCTTTTCTTTTGCCATGGATAAGTTGGCATCTTTACAAAAAGACCTTTATTATATAAAGCTTGCCAATTAATAGAATATCCGAGGTTATAGAATTTAGCCAAAGCATTTAATATGCTCCAATCATTTTTGTTTTTTTCAAGTGAAAACATAACCTCAGAATAGCTTCCATTTTGCTTGGCTATTTCATAAATTCTACTATTCAATGTTTTGTGCGGCCCAACCTCCAAAAACAAATTATATCCATCTTTTAACATGTTATCTATAGCTTCATAGAAGCTAACCCTACTGATTAAGTTGTTACACCAGTAATTTTCATCTAAACAATATTCAAATTCTAATCTTTTCCCAGTTACTGTTGAATACATTGGTAATAAAAACCTATTTGATTTTATACCTCTTAATATTTTTCTATATTCAGGGATAATAAATTCTATTAGTGGGGAATGAAAAGCATAATTATCGCTAATAACTTTATATAGCACTCCTTCATTCGACAATCTTGTTAAAAATTTTTTCATTTCTTCGTAACTTCCACTTACAACTATTCCCTTTGGACCATTATTTGCGGCAATCCAAATTTTATTTTTTCTTTTTTTCAGTTCTTTTGCTGAAAGTTGTACAGCAGCCATCATGCCACATCCCTTAGTTTTGTCCATTAATAAAGCACGATTGGCAATTACAAATACGGCTTGTTCTAATGTTAATCCCCCACTAACATATGCAGCAGTTATTTCAACCATACTATGACCAATGACTGCGTCCGGATTTATTCCACATGAATTCCATAAGCTTACTAAAGCTACTTGCAAGCTAAAAGTAATAATCTGTGATGTGAGTGTATTATTAAAATTACCCGGAACAATTTTTGCATTAAAAAAACTAAGAACTGATTGCTCTGGAATATATTGTGAAAACAGTTTGTCACATTCTTGAACAGTTTTTTTGAACAAAGGTTCATTATAAAATAAATCTTCACCCATTTTGAACCACTGATCCCCCTGACCAGAGAAAACAAAAACTAAATTTTTTTTACTTGGTGGTTTTATTTTAGAAAAATTGGAATATTGAGTGAGCTCAAAAACTAGTTCATCTTTAGATTTAACAAGAAAGCACTTTCGAACTGAATAGTGTGCTCTACGCCTAGTCAAAGTGTAGGCAATATCATTTAAAGAAACCTTTTGATTATTTTTAAAAAAATTTGAACATATGTTTATAAAATCTCTCAATGATTCTTGACTAGCCGCAGAAAAAGGGATTAGATACAGCTTACGTTGCTTAGTATTTTGAGTTTTCCTATATTTAATAGGAGCCTCACTCAATACTATATGAGCATTAGTTCCTCCAAATCCAAAAGAATTAATCCCTGCCATAGCTAATTTTTTTTGTTCTGGCCATTTATTAAATACATTTTGTACTTTTAGTGATAAATTATTAATATTCATTAGAGGATTTGGTTCATCATAATGTAGGCTAGGTGGAATTGCTTTGTATTTTAAAGATAATCCTACTTTTATAACACTAGCAATTCCAGCAGCTGCTTCCAAATGTCCTATATTTGTCTTAACAGATCCAATTAGACAAATATTTTCTAAAGTTCTTTCTACACCTAGGACTTCTCCTAATGCCTGAATTTCTATAGGATCACCCAATTCTGTACCTGTACCATGAGTTTCTACATATTGTACATCAACTGGAGAAATACGAGACTTTTTATATGCGTTCATAAGTAAAGCTATTTGCGCGTACCGGTTAGGGGCAGTCAAACCATTAGTTCGGCCATCTTGATTGATGGCACCACCACAAATAACAGCATAGATATCATCGCGATCATATATAGCCTTTCTTAATCGCTTTAAGATAATTATTCCTCCACCTTCTCCACGCACATAACCATTCGCTTTCTTGTCAAAACTCTTACAACGCCCATCAGGCGATAACATTCCAGCTCTTTCAAAAATATTTGTGATTTGTGGATCAAGTAAAATATTAACGCCACCTGCAATAGCAATTTCACATTCTCTATTTTTAATAGCCTGACTTGCCAAATACACAGCCACTAATGAAGAAGAACAGGCTGTATCAATTGCTATACTTGGTCCATGGAGATCAAAAAAGTAGGAAATTCGATTGGCAGATATACTAAATGAATTTCCAGTAACAGTAAAAATATCTGAATTGTTATAAATCATTCTATATCGTCCGTAGTCGTTACTAGCAATGCCTATAAAAACTCCTGCATTACTGCCTGCTAATTTTTCAAATGGATATCCAGCATCTTCTAATCCTTCAACAACTAATTCTAATAATAACCGTTGCTGTGGATCCATATTTTGAGCTTCATGTGAAGAAATATGGAAAAAATTATTATCAAACTTATCAATTTCTTTCAAGAAACCACCAAAATTTGATTTATTGATTTTTTCAGAAAGAAATCGATCTAAAGGGACTTCCGTTATTGCATCTTGTCCATTTTTTAATAGATTCCAAAATTCTTGTAAATTATTTGCCCCTGGAAAACGACAAGCCATACCAATAATAGCAACATGTTCAGAATTATTTTTTTTAAAGTTATATTGAGTTTCATCCATTCTTGTTTTTTCTAAAAAGAGTGATTCAGATAGTTTTTTTATGCTAGGAAAATCCCAAAAAATAGTTGGATTTAAATCTTGTTGCAACCAGTTGCTTAAATCTCCAGACAAAGAAGCGATTTGAAATGATCCTAACCCATAATTTGCAAATGATTCATCAATATCAATATTTTCTGATTTAAGATCCAATAATTCAGAAATTTTATTTTTCAAAAACTGTTGAATTTGATGAGGAGAAAAAAAGCTATTCTTCATCTGAAAGCTGTTAATTTTTTTAATGTTTTATTTAAATATGCAGTCTTACAAGCCTGACGTTGTATTTTACCGCTAGTCGTTTTAGGTATCGAGGCTTGCTTAATTAAAACTACGTCATATACCATTAAATTATGCATTTCTGCAACTGATTCACGAACTTTATTTACAATACCTAATAGCTCCTTGTAAACCGTTTCTTGGTCTTTCCATGGTAAAACCCTATATTTTCTATCTATTTCCGCTACAAGGATTAGCTTTTCTTCAGATGCATTTACTGTAATTGTGAAAGCTGCTACACAAGTTGGAATAATTGCGGAATGACTTTTTTCAACAGTTAGTTCAATGTCTTGGGGATAATAATTTTCACCACACATTATAATAACATCTTTTATTCTACCTGTAACAAAGAGATTGTCTTTATGTAGAAATCCAAGATCACCAGTTCGCAAATAGGGGCCATCCCCATTTTTATCATATGCTAAAAATGTTTTATTTGATTCTTCTGCCTTCATCCAATACCCACGAGTTACCGTGGGTCCTTTCACCCAAATTTCACCTATCTCACCTTCTTTGCAAACTACCATCGTGTTAGGATGAACAATAGATATCACTAAGCAATTACTAATAGGTCTACCGCAACTAACGAAAGTAAAAGCGTCTTTCTCTTCAGGATCTGAAACGACAACTTTATTTTTTTTTAGCATGCCTGAGCTAACTGTTAAGATATAGTTTGTTTCATCCTCATAACTCAAAGTAGCAATTAAAGTATTCTCTGCTAAGCCATACCCGGGAAACATTGCTTTTTTAGAAAACCCACAATCCATGAATGAATTATAAAATCCATTTATTGTCTCAATTTTCACAGGTTCCGCTCCATTGTAAGCAACACTCCAATCAGTTAAATCGAGACAAGACTTTTGTTCATCATTTATTTTTTTTATGCATAAATCAAAAGCAAAATTAGGGGCACCACTTATATTAACTTTGTAATCGGAAATTGCTTTAAGCCAACGAAATGGTTTTTGTATAAAATCAAATGGAGTCATCAAAATATTTGTATTACCTTGATATAAAGATTGCAAAACATGACCAATTAAACCCATATCGTGATAAAAAGGTAACCATGTTGCTATCACTGACTCTTCAGTTTGTCTAAAACCAATTCGAGTCAAATGAGCATTTGACATAAGGTTATTATGAGTTACAATCACACCTTTGGGGTTAGATGTTGATCCAGATGTATATTGTAAGAAGGCGATGTCTTCAGGCGATATCTTTAATTCACTATATGAATAATTATATTTTCTTGATTCTGACAATAAACTTTCTATAGCATAACATGAGATAGTTTCTCCCTTTATTGTTTTTATAATTGGATCCATCTTTAATAGAAAATTATCGGTAGTTAAAATAGCGACTGCTTGGGCATCTTCTAAAATAGAAAGCAATTTATAAGTATGTGGACTAGACCTTAATGGATATAAAGGAACAGCAACGTTTTTAGTAAATAAACAGGCTAAAAAACTAACAATGTATTCAATACTATTGGGCAAACATAATAAAATACGTTGATTAGAAAAACCTAATTCCTGAAACATTCCTGCTAAAATCACTACCTCTGTCATTAATTCTTTAAAAGTTATGTGAGACTCCATTCTCTCACCTTCTTTTAAAAAAATATAAGCATTTTTATTTGGAAGAACACTTGCATAAAAACCAAGGATTTCGGTAAAGCTTTTCTTCTTATTAACCATTATTATTCATTCCCTGAGAAACCATACAACTTTTATGTGAAGGGTTAGTGTCTTGTTTTACCAAATAAAAAGGTACTGCCAATGCTCGTAAATCGTGTATTATATGCAAAAACATTGCCGGAAATAAAGAATCAAAAATTATAAATGATATGGTAAATATTACCCCCGTTGATGCTACAAAACACATAGCACTCAAACGGGGAACGTATCGTAAGGCATCTAGGAATATGGAAATAGATGCTATAAGCAGAATGGATATTTTTGGGAAAACAATCGGCAAAAAGAAAAAGATAAAACCACGATATAATAATTCCTCTATTGCAGCAGTAAGTGCATTCGCTACCCACCAAAAATATTCACTTTTCGTACGAGGAGCTAAATGCTGCATAGGTTTTATTTTTTTTATAACATACTCGCGAATATTGTGGTTTAGGTGTATGCCAAAGATGGCAAGAAAGTAAAAATAAAAAAGGTATCCTAATACAGACAAAAGAATTATAATTTGAATTAGTGTTGGATATGAATAAAAAAGCTGAAAATTTACGTGACGAAATCCTAAGGCAGAAAATGGTGTATCACTTATCCATGCAGCCACGATTATAAGCCCACCTAAAGCCCAATTTCTAAAAAAAGCTTGTTTGTATAATCTTATCCTTGCTTGTATGTCTGTTTCCCAACTTTTAAAAAATTTAACATACTGTATCCTTTCTATCAGCGGTTCTCCAAATATAAGATAAATAAATAATACGATACTTACTATAAACATAATTGCCTCCAGACCTTTTCCATAGGGGCCCAAAAAATGTCTTTCTCCCTGGCGTCTTTATATAAGGCACTATAAGCTTCCCGTGCCTTTATGTATCTATTATCAATAACCTACTGCAGCTTATACCTCTTTTGCAAGGTTAAAGTCACTTAAGCCATTTTATATGTAATAATCTGATAGTCAATAATTTTATTAATCCTGCGCAAAAACAGATTACACCCACTACTCTAAAAATTTCTGCCACTCCAAAAATATATACCAGACGCCCGCCAATAATGGGCCCAATTATCATCACGGCACTTTGAACAGAGCCATTAATTCCCATAACTCTTCCTAGAGATTCTTGAGGCACTTCTTTTCTCATTAAAATATTATATACAACAACTAACAATCCAAGCCCGAGACCATGAATAAAGGCAGCAAAATATAATAATGAAACCGAATAAAAATAACTAATTACATAGTATCCTATTCCAATTAAAAAAGTTCCTCCAACTAAAAAATTGATATATTGATTTAATTCATTTTTTCTAGAGAAAATGCCACCCATTATTATAGCGCCTATCCCACTCATGCACATAACTCGCCCTAAGACTTCTGGTTGATTAGGGATTAGTGTGTTTATTAAAAGTGCCATTTGGCTCTCGACCATCATTACCAATAATAAAACAATCATAAACATCATCATGCACACACAGATTAGTCGTGATAAAAATATTATTTTCCACCCTTCTTTCCATAATCTAAACCAATTTTCTTTACGTTTGAGAACAACGGGAATAATGGTGATAGATTTTACTGTTACTAAGATTGAAGCGGAGATAAAAAAACTGATAATATTCACCGATATACATACTTTTGAGCTAGCGTAAGTGACTAAATAAGCACCTAGAAATGGTCCAATGACTCTAGTTAATTGAAAAAAAGTAGAATTCAATGCAACAGCTTTTACCAAATGATTTTCCGAAACAAGCTCACGCAATAATGTTTGCTGAACAGGAGAGTTTATACTACTAACTATTGCGCGAGCTATTATGATTGATATAGCCCACATTGGAGTGGAAGCGAATAGCAGCCCAAAAGTCAGAATTCCAGAAATTAACTCAGTAATAATAGCCAAGTGTAATCTATTGAAACGATCAACAAGTATTCCTGCAAATTGACTAAAAATTAAGCTGGGAGCTAAGTAAGCGATAAATAAATAACTTAATTCAAGTGCAGAAGCATTCCACTGATAGCTAAATATAATTTGTAAAGCATAAAAGTCGAACCAATCCCCTACATTAGTAATAGTAAAGGATATTAGTAATTTTAAAAAGTTGGCATTTTTCCAAATCGACCCAGAACTAAATTCCATGATTCACTATGTTCCAAATGAGATCGTCTAAATAATTCAATTTAATCATTCCTTAGCCTATCATGGCAGCTATCATAACAAATTTTTAGAGAGAGAATATATAATCCAAATTTCTACCAATTGAGTCAATTTTTAACTATTTAAAAGCTATTGGCTATTTTTGTAAAATAAATTACTGGATTTCTTAATTAATAGTATGATAGTTTATGTTAAGTAAGCTTATAGCATGTCTAGGATAGGGAGAAATTTTATGCTTCGAGAACATGTAACTGACAAAGGTGGTACAAGACGAGATGAAATAGAGGAAGAAAAGGTAATAAGAGCTGATGTTCAAGAAAATTTAAGTCTAGTTCAATCTGCAACAACCCAAAGTACTGCCCTAATAAATTATAGAACAGCCTTTAAAGATATTGTAATAAACGGTAGTGGAACTCTACCCTTACAATTAGTTAAACAATCGGTACCTTTTGTTAATTCAATTATGCTAGCTAACTTGAATGATGATGTCCGAGCAGCAACGACTCTGGTTAATACTCTTGAGGATTTATCATCGATAGTGCTGAATTCTCCACTATTTTATGTATCTACTGCCATTGGTAATTTAAATAATGAAGAAGACAAAGGTAGGATTGGCCAAGCCACTCAAGCTAGCTGGATTCTTGCAATTTGTTGTTCTATTCCGCAAGTTTTTTTGTTATCTTTTAGTCAACCTATTCTAAATGGTCTCGGACAAGAGCCACAACTATCAAGATTAGTAGGCAATTTCTTTAAATTTTATATAATATCTGTGCCTTTTCTTAGCTTACAATCTGTTTCAGATCAAATGGCTCAATCAACGAATCATAGATATATGCCTGTTGTGGCTCAAGCAATGGGAGTAGCAGGCTCTTTTTTAGTGGCTTATCCTCTAACTTATGGAAAATGGGGCGCACCAAACTTAGGTATGTCAGGAATAGCTTGGTCGTCTGTGGTAAGGGTTGGCATTAATACCTCTGCATTTCTGGGCTAT
>CADEGZ010000038.1 GCA_902827015.1 uncultured Pseudomonadota bacterium | reverse complement strand
TTACTAGAATGGCAGTGGTACCGGCAGTAACATGCTTCTCTACTAAATTGCCGCGAATGCCTTCATCTAACTCTCCTATAGCATTCATAGGCGTTACCAATGCTACCATGCTGCCTTGAAACATATTTGAAAGGCCTTTTTACATTCATCTAAAAGAACTAAGATTGTACTGAAAAACCGCATTCCAAACAATTATCACGCCATTCAGCATTTGGGGAATTTAAATAACTAATCTAAGGTGCGATAAAAAACCTTAAAAAAACCAGTAGAAAAAGATTAGCGCTTTGGTAAACTAGGCATGCAAGGCAAAGAGGTATTGCGTGTGATTCCCATTTATAATTATTTAATTGTATCAGCCATCGGTAGCCACCGCCTTGAAATTATTGGCGATTTAGCAAGAGCCTGCCTGCAATGCGGCTGTAACGTTTTAAATAGCAAAATCAACGCACTAGGCCAAGACATGGCTATTATGCTTTTCTTATGCGGTAATTGGGGAGCCATTGCTAAAATGGAAGCCACGCTTCCCAGCCTAGAACAACGCCTAGGACTAACCATTCAAGCACGCCGAACTCATGAACCTACTACCTTGGACCATACCATTTCTTATACTATTCAAATTATCGCGATAGATCGTATCGGAATATTAAGCGGTATATCTGACTTCTTCAATAAGTTTGCAATTCAAATCGAAGAAATCTCTACCCATACTTACTTAAGCTCCACTGGAACCCGCATGGTTACACTGCATTTTAAAATCAGTGTTCCCGATAAAGTACATCTTGCAACCTTACGAGAACAATTTATGAGCTATTGCGACGACAACAACTTAGACAGCTTTATGGAACCTCTAAAAAGTCCTGCTTAATTGCTTTCGTGAGTTTTCACACGGATCCCAAGTTCTCGTAATTGTGCAGGATCTACTACAGAAGGTGCCGCTGTTAGAGGACAACTTGCAGTCTGCGTTTTGGGAAAAGCAATAACATCTCGAATGGACGTTGCACCTGTCATTAACATGATGAGTCGATCAATACCAATTGCAAGACCACCATGGGGTGGACAGCCATACTTAAGCGCATCCAACAAAAAGCCAAATTTTTCTTGGGCCTCGATCGCATCAATCCCTAAAATACCAAAGACTGATTGTTGCATTTCTGGCGTATGGATCCGAATAGAGCCACCACCAAGTTCAATACCATTTAACACAATATCATAAGCTTTTGCAGTACAATGTAACGGATCTTGTATCAGTTTCGTTAAATCTTTTATCTTAGGTGCCGTAAAAGGATGATGTACTGCTTGCCAACGGGTATTAGTTTGATCGCGCTCAAACATTGGAAAATCTACCACCCATAAAGGTTGCCATGTTTCTTGCAATAACCCTAAATCTTGCCCTAATTTATTACGTAAGGCAGCCATCGAGTCATTAACAATCTTAGCCTTATCGGCACCAAAGAAAATAACATCACCATTTTTAGCATCTGTTCGTTCTAAAATTGCTTTAATAACACTATCTGATAAAAACTTTAAAATAGGCGATTGCAACCCATCTTTACCCTGTTCACGGTGATTTACCTTAATATAGGCAAGACCTTTTGCCCCATAAAGACTGACAAAATGCGTACATTCATCAATTTCTTTACGGGTTAAATACTCAACACCTTTAGGCACGCGTAATGCCACAACACGACTTTCTTTATCGTTTGCGGGGGTTGAAAATACTTTAAACTCTACATCTTGTACTAAATCTGCGACTTCCACCAATTCAAGCGGATTACGAAGATCGGGTCTATCTATCCCAAACCGGCTTATGGCCTCCTGATAAGAAAGTCGCGGGAAAGGATCAGGTAATTTTATTCCCAATAAATCAAAAAACAACTTTCTTAACAATTCTTCTATGAGTGCCATAATAGCTTCTTCTTCCATAAAGGATGTTTCAATATCAAGTTGCGTAAATTCAGGTTGTCTATCCGCACGCAGATCTTCATCACGAAAACAACGCGCAATCTGATAATATCTATCTAAGCCCGACATCATTAATAATTGTTTAAAAAGCTGTGGCGATTGAGGAAGTGCAAAAAAAGCCCCTGGATGTGTACGGCTTGGTACTAAATAATCCCGTGCACCTTCGGGAGTTGCCTTGGTTAAAATAGGTGTTTCAATATCTAAAAAACCATGACTATCTAGAAAGTTTCTCATAATACGGATGGCTTCTGTACGAAACCTAAGTCTGTACAACATTTCCGGACGACGCAAGTCCAAATAACGATATTTTAGTCGGACTTCTTCTGTAACCGTTTGGTGTTCATCGGGATAAAAAGGTAAAGGTTCGGCCTTGCTTAAAACATTTAATGAACTTACAGACAATTCAATCTCACCTGAAGGTGAGTTTTTATTTTCTGTGCCTTCTGGACGCCGCTTAATTTCTCCCTCTATACTAACAACATATTCCTTCCTAATTTGTTCTGCCAATTTAAACAAATGATGCGATTGTTCTTGAGGAGAAAAAACCGTTTGCACTAATCCAGTTCTGTCACGAATTTCCAAAAAAATAAGTCCGCCTAAATCACGACGATAATGAACCCACCCACAAATAGTAACCGTCTTTCCAATTAAGGATTCGTCTAACTCCCCACAATAATAGGTACGCATAAAAATTTCCTGCTCTTTAAACTTATTTAAACTGGATCTGTTGATGCTTTTGAAATAGTCGTTGAGGTATTATTACCACTGGCTGTTTCCGATGAAGTTGCGGGAGTTACTATATTCTCATTACTGATAAGATTTTTCTTTTTATCGTTTTCTTTTTTAAAATCCGTTTCATACCAACCGCCACCTTTTAAACGAAACAAAGAAGCAGAAACCAGTTTTATTAAAGAAGGTTTTTGACAGTGTTGACATTCAATCAAAGGTTCATCTTTAATTCCTTGAAAAAATTCCGATGCATGGCCACAAGAAGTACAAACATATTCATAAATTGGCATACCAATAACCTCTATATTTTATTTTCGCAATTCTTCCCAAATTTGGCGCATCTCTTCTTCAGCAGCTTGATTTTCACTTTCAAGATGTTTTCTGGCTTCAGTATCAGCCGTTTTTTCAATAGCCTTTTTACTCTTTTTATTTTCACTCGGATCTTTAGAAACAGGTTGTACATTTTCTGCTAAAGCTTCATTACGACAGTTAATTTGTCCTTCCTGCCAACCTTGTGCATACAACGCATCTTTATCGAATCGAGTATTATTTTTGCGATAAACAAAGCGATTGTCTCCGCCAAGTCGCCGCCCTGCCGAGCAACCATCTACATAACCAGCAACATAAGCAGGTGGATGCCCCTCACTTAACATATACGACTGTTTGTTAAATAAATACCGTTCAGGATTTAAACCAGTACATCCCGTTAAAAATCCCAAGATCCCCCATATAAAAAAATGTAATCTAACTTTCATAAAAAAGCACCAGTGCTAAAAGACGGATTGTTAAATGAACTTAAGCGTAGCATTTTTTCAAGATGTGCACAAACTACTTACATTCGCAAACATAAGGTAACTTTATTATGCTGAAAACACTTCCCGATGGTTTTTCTATGTTGGAATTACATACAGTTATTTTTATTCTGGGAATATTAGGCATAATGTTCTTCCCCCATTTTAAACAATTTTTAATGCGTGAAGAACGAACTGACATTCTTGAACGCCTCAAAACTGCTATTGAATATGCTAAACAAGAAGCTCACCTGAAAAATAAAACCATTACACTTTGCGCTATAAACCCTATATACCAACAGTGTCGATTAGGAGATTGGAGCAACGGATTTATTATTTTCGAACAAGACTACCAAAATAAGGACCAAAAACCTAAACACATTTTGCAAATTTTACCAGGTGTCCAATATGGAAAGCTGCATTTCGAACAGTTTGGCCAATACTTAAACATAGAAGCCAATGGTACTACTACAAATGTGGGCACTTTTATTTATTGTCCTAACAACAAAGACCGCCGTGAAGCAGCAGCCCTAGTGATCAATAAGGCCAGCAGGACCTACCGTGTAACAGCACGAAATATCTCAGGTATACTTTTAAAAAATGCTGGAACTCCTGAAGCAAATCCACTTATCTGCCGATAAACCTTATATGAAAAACCATCGCCAAACCTTGTTCAAAGGCTTTTCGCTGATCGAATTGATGATAATCATTGCCATTGTAGGTATTATGGCAGCTTTATCAGCCCCAAGTTATTTACAATACCTGGCTAACAGTGGGGGCGCCTCTCTTGCTTCCCAGTTATTAGCTGCTATTCGTTTAGCTAAAAATGAGGCGCAACATCGAGGAACAAAGGTAGCAATATGCGCTCTTACATCAAACTCTGCAACACCTACTGCCAGTGCCATGGGAACATGTGCAACTTCTGGTTCTTCTTGGGCATACGGATGGCAAGTCTATGTAGTAAGCACCGATACGCTTCTTTATTTTGCACAGCCCACTAATGCCACTGCAATATCTACATCTGCATCTAGCATTACTTTTTACCCTAGTGGCATCCCAAATCCAAACAATACGACTTTTACGATTAAACCTTCGGGCTGTTCATACGGTTATCAGGTGACTGTTTCAGCGACGGGAACAAGCGGCAGCACTGGGCTCCAAATACAAGGAGGACCCGCAGGAACAATTACTTGTCCATAGAAAAAAATAAAGGAGACATACATGAGAAACATTCAAAAAACAGGATTTTCGTTAGTCGAGTTAATGGTTGTTGTTGCTATTATTGCTATCCTTGGTGTAATTGCAGTACCCAGTTATAATGGCTATGTTACTGCATCACGACGTGCACAAGCAACCACCAGCCTTACACAAGCGTTCAATAATTATCAATCATACTATGCAGCAAACAGCAGCTACCCTGCAAGCAACGCTCTTTTACCTCCCGCTACCCAATATTACACATTCAGTTCTACAGTCAATTCTACGCTCAACGGCAGTGGTACTTATAGTACTACTTTTACATTGACCGCCACTCCTACTGCTGCTTTTTCAGATCCTGGATGTACTTCGCTTTCAATAAATCAATCGGGTCAACAAACCTCTACTGGCACTTCCAGTACTTGTTGGGCGGGACAATAAAATAGGAGAAAAATATTATGCAGATCAGAAACAATAAAGGATTTAGTTTGATTGAATTAATGATTGTCATTACTGTAGTTGGCATCCTAGCCGCTCTTTCCATTCAAGGTTATAACGGTTATGTCCTTAGATCAAACCGAGCAAGTGAGGCAATTCCAACTTTATTAAGCGCACAATCAGCCGTTCAAGAATACTACGCACAAAATAACAGCACATATCCATCTTCATATACCATTACAAGCACTACCCATTATACTTATGCTTATACGCAAAATACAACAACAGGCGGCTACAGTATTACAGCCACTGCTACTGGCAATCAAGTAAGTGATACCGCAAAAGATGGTACTGCTTGTACAACCTTAACGGTAGACAATGTTGGTACTAAATCGCCTGCTTCTTGTTGGACGCAATAAACTCAATGGTGAAGATGTAATAAGAAATTTAGAGAGATTGTTTTTTAAACAACACTGGAAACAATAAAATGGCCCCCACACAAATTGCCGAATCGGCTAAATTAAATGCCGGCCACTGCCATTTTTCATAATATAGTAAGATAAAATCAATAACATAACCGTGCATTAATCTATCTATTACATTACCAATGGCTCCTCCTAATATTAAGGAAAGGGCAAAGCCTTCTTGTTTTGCGCGAGTAACATACCTTTCGCAAGAATAAAGACGCCCTAACCAAACATAAATAATGGTGCTCATCAACAATGCCAATCCAATAAAAAACCAACGCTGCCAGCCAGAGGCATTTGCTAAGAAACTAAAAGCAGCCCCTGTATTATGTCTTAATGTTAAATCAAGCCCAGGAAAAATAGAGATTTGATCATTTAACATTAGATAACGAGTACTTAAATATTTTGTCAATTGATCAAGCCCCATCACAAAACCGGCATTTAACAACCATATCGCCCGCATCTTTTTCTGGTTCATCAATCCTTCACGCATAGCAACGCTCTTCGCCTGTACCCGCAACATTTTCAACACAACGACTACAAATGCCAGGATATTGCGGATTTTGACCCACATCTCTCGTATGATGCCAACAACGCTCGCATTTTGGGTATTCTGAAGCTAAAACGGTTACCCATAATCCGGGAATATTAGTTCTTTCAGCCGTTGCAGGGCGCTCTGTTTCCATATGTAACGTTGCTTTTGAAGTAATTAAAACAAATCGTAATTCATCTTTTAATTTCGACAAAAGTTGAAAATTCTTCGCATCGCAATATAAATTGACTTCCGCTTCCAAACCAGAACCAATAATTTCTGCTGCCCTTGCTACTTCTAAAGCTTTATTGACTTCATCGCGTATGGATAAAACCGCTTGCCAAAATGCAGCATCTACCATTTCATGTGGATCCAAAAGCATCCAATTATCATACCATTGCGATAAAAATACAGATTTTTCTTTACGCCCTGGTAAATGTTGCCAAATTTCTTCGGCAGTAAAACTTAAAATAGGTGCCATCCAACGAACCAAACACTCGGCAATGATGTACATGGCAGTTTGTGCAGACCGTCTTGGCAGACCTTCCTTTTTCCCGGTATATTGCCTATCTTTAATAACATCTAAATAAAAACTACCAAGATCAATGGCACAAAAATGATGAATATTCTGATAAATCAGATGAAATTGATATTCATGATAATTTCGAATCACCTCGTTTTGAACTTGGTGTGCTCGATTTACAATAAAACAATCTAAAGCCAACATTTGTGAAGGTTGAACAAAATGTGCTTCCGGATCAAAACCATTTAAGTTGGCCAATAAGAATCGTGCAGTATTTCGGATGCGTCTATAAATATCACTGGTTTGTTTTAAAATTTCATCGGAAACGACCATTTCTGCTCTATAATCGGTTGCGGCCACCCATAAGCGCAATACATCGGCACCAAGAGCATTTACAACCTTGTCTGGAGCCACAACATTACCCAACGACTTAGACATTTTACGCCCTTTTGCATCCACCGTAAAACCATGGGTTAACACTTGTTGGTAAGGTGCTTTATTTTTCATGGCGACGGCCGTTAATAAAGAAGAATGAAACCATCCACGATGTTGATCAGAGCCTTCTAAATATAAATTGGCCGGAAATTTTGTGCCTTTTCTTTTTTCTAAAACACAATAATGAGAAACTCCTGAATCAAACCAAACGTCTAAGGTATCTAAAGTTTTTTCATAATCTTTTGCTTCTTCTTTTAACAGCTCTTCAACAGAAAGCTTAAACCATGCCTCGATTCCTTCTTGTTCCATCCGTTTAGCAATTTCCTCTAAAAGTTCAATGGTCTTAGGATGCAATTCACCTGTTTCACGATGCACCAGCAAACCCATGGGAACACCCCAAGTACGTTGCCTTGAAATGCACCAATCAGGCCTTTCTGCAATCATTCCTTCAATTCGCGCCTCGCCCCAACCTGGGATCCATTGCACGGTATGGATCGCTTGCAATGCTGCCTTACGCAACCCCTTCTGTTCCATGCTAACGAACCATTGCGGGGTAGCTCTAAAGATTAAAGGCGTTTTATGTCGCCAACAATGCGGATAACTGTGTTGAATTTTACTCACCAATAATAAATGGCCCTGCTCTTTTAAAAGCAATAGAATTTTATCATTTGCTTTAAAAACATGTTCTCCTGCAAATAAAGGTGTACGAGCAGTGTAACAGCCATCACTCCCCACTGGATTCTCGAAAGGTAATTGATACTTCTCACAAACAACATAGTCTTCTTGACCATGAGCAGGCGCGGTATGTACACAACCTGTGCCCGATTCTAAGGTAACGTGTTCACCTAAAATAATAGGAACCTTTTTATTATAAAAAGGATGCTGTAATAACAACCCTTCTAACGCTGCCCCTGTACACGTTGCAATAATTTGATGTTTTCCTGATCCAATTTGCGCGACAAAGGCATCCACCAATTCCGCTGCTACGATATAATATTTTTGTTCTGCTAAAATCAGTGCATAAATAAACTCAGGATGTACTGCGACTGCTTCATTAGCAGGCAAAGTCCAGGGGGTTGTTGTCCAAATAACGATCGAGATAGCACTTTCTTGAAAGGCTTTTGATAAAACATCTTTTTTATCTGATGGTATTACAAAAACTGAAAATAGTCGTTCATCTACCAAAGGAAAACCAACGTTAATGGAAAAAGAAGTTTTATCCTGATATTCTACTTCCGCCTCAGCCAATGCCGAAGCACATTCCACACACCAGTGTACTGGCTTATAACCTCTGTGCAAATGGCCATTTTCAATAATTTTGGCAAGTGAACGCACAATATCTGCTTCATATTGAAAGTCCATGGTTAAATAAGGATGATCAAAGTCACCTAAAACTCCTAAACGTACAAATGCTGTACGCTGGAGCTCCACTTGCTTTAAAACATATTCTCGACATTTCGACCTAAACGTTTTGGCATCAACTTTCACACCTGGTTTACCAATTTGCTTTTCAACATTCAATTCAATAGGTAAGCCATGACAATCCCAACCGGGAATAAAAGGGACATAAAAACCACTTAAAGTTTTAGCTTTAATAATAAAATCTTTTAAAATTTTATTTACAGCGTGTCCAATGTGAATAGCACCATTTGCAAAGGGAGGCCCATCGGCCACAATAAAAATAGGTCTTTGGTTTTCTTTTTTGAGTTGTTGATATAATTTAATTGAATTCCAATACTTTAAAATTTCAGGTTCACGCTGTGCTAAATTCGCTTTCATTGGAAATGCCGTGCTTGGCAAATTTAAAGTATCTTTATAATCTACACTCATTTTATTTCACCTTTCTCCCCAATAAGCTTTCGACTTCGTCTATCTTTCCCCTCGCGAGTGCTTCTCGAATACGTGTACTACTCACTCTCGCATTTTTTACTAAAAACGTCGGAAGCACAGTCACTAAAAACCCAAAATTCTTCCCTTGCTTCTCCAGTAAAGCAACATTACCTTCTCTATTTTTACCGAATCTAAAGTCATGCCCTACAACCAAATGCTGCACACCTAAACCTTCCACCAAAATAACCTGGATAAACTTTTCTGCAGATAAAGATGCCATATCAAAATTAAAATTAAGGACACACATCACATCCACAGCCAATTCTTGTAAAGTTTCAAATTTTTCACGAAAGTGCATAAGCCTTATAGGCGCGTTTTCCTTTAAAAAAAACTCTGCAGGCGAGGGTTCAAATGTAATAACTGTCGTTGGGAGATTACTCTTTTTTGCCAATTTTTGTAATTCGCCAATAATTGCCTGATGGCCTAAATGCAGACCATCAAAACTCCCAATGGTCGCCACACACTGAAACCCAACTTCATGAAAAGAATGAACACTTCTTCGAATAAGCCTCATGCTTCCGTTGCCTTTTCTAATAATACATGGCGTATTCTTAAGCCCGTTGCAAATAAAGCCCCAACATATACCACAATACCTGCTGTAACCAAGCAAAAAAGTCTAATCACTCGCTCAAAACTCTTTAAAGCAAACCAAACTTCTAAAGTAGGGTTAAAGTAAATGATCACTACGCTCATCACACAAAGTGCTATGCTCAATCTATATAAAAAGATCTTCCACCCTGTTTGGATGTGATAAATATTACGTTTAATTAAACCAAAGCCTAAAAGACTGGCATTTAAAAGTGCCGCTATTGATGTTGCTAAGGCAAGCCCTGTGTGAGAAAAAGGCATGATTAAAATAATACTCAAAATAGCATTAGCAACCACTGTTAGTGTTGCAATACGAACTGGCGTTTTAATATCTTGCTTTGCATAATAGGCAGAGCCCAATATTTTTACAAACATGAATCCCATAATGCCCAAAGCATAGGCTACCAAACAAGACTGGCTTAAAACAACATCTTGCTCGGTAAATTGGCCCGACTGGAATAAAGTCGTTAATAACGGTCCTGCGAGCAACGCCAACCCTAAAGCTGCTGGCATACCCATTAACATCACCCAACGGATCCCCCAATCAAGGGTGGCTGAAAAGTCTCCGCTTTGTGCTTTTGCATGCTGCCGCGACAAACGTGGCAAAACAACGGTTGCTAATGCCACCCCAAACCCTCCCAATGGAAATTCCATCAGCCGTTCTGCATAATACAACCACGACACGCTGCCAACAGGTAAAAAAGAGGCAAACACTGAGCTTAACATCAAGTTTAATTGGTTAACTGATACCCCCAATAATGCTGGCACCATTAAAATTAAAATTCGCCTAACCCCTGGGTCTTGCCAATAAAATTGCGGGCGCGGCAGCAATTGGATTTTCTTTAAAAAAGGCATTTGGAACAAAAATTGAACAATGCCTCCCAGTAAGATCCCAATCGCTAAGGCCACAACCGGGTCTGGTAAAATAGGGGAAAACCAAAAAACTGATATAATTATCATGAGGTTTAAAAACACCGGTGTAAAAGCGGGCACAGCAAAACGCCCATAACAATTTAATATTCCGCCTGCAAACGCGGTTAACGAAATAAACAAAAGATAAGGAAAAGTAATTCGTAACATTTGTGTAGCTAATGTTAAACGTGAATCGCCATCACTTGTGGCAAAACCCGGCGCAAAAATAAAAACAAATAGTGGCGCCATCAAAATGCCAATGAGCGTAACAATCACTAGGCTTGATCCTAAACATCCCGAGACACGATTTACAAATTGCTGAACTTCTTCTTGGGTTTTTTGGCTGCGATATTCTGACAAAATGGGGACAAACGCTTGTGAAAATGCCCCTTCTGCAAATAAACGCCGAAAAAAATTCGGAATTTTAGCCGCTATAATAAAGGCGTCATAACCCCAACTTGCCCCAAAAAAATGTGCTGCTACTACATCTCGAACGAATCCTAAGATACGGGAAATTAGAGTCATCCCACCAACTATGGCTGTTGATTTTAAAAGTTGTTTACTCATTGCTCTATTAAAACTGATTCTTTACCCTAAGACCTAACTCATGGCAACATTATAGCCACATGACAATACTACTAGGTAGAACTTAATTTTGTTCCCAATACTTTCTATCCTTTCTGGTTATCACAAACGCTTTTTACAAGGATACCCCTGGCTTTATGCCAATGAAATCTCAAAAAGTTATTTAACTAAGGAATTGGAGCCGGGTGATCTTGTTACAATCATGTATCAAGATAAGCCCATTGCAATTGGTTATTTTAACCGCCATTCGTTAATTTCATTCCGCGTTCTAACGCGTACTGTTTCTGAAAGTATTGATACAACCTTCTTTATAAAGCGTCTAAAAAAAGCTTTAAAACTTCGAAGCCACTTTTACACATCACCTTTTTATCGTTTAATCCATGCGGAAGTTGATGATCTACCAGGTCTTATTATTGATCGATTTGACGATGTTTTTGTTATTCAGATCAACACCCAAGGTATGCAAAAACTAATTACTTATTTAGTAGAAGCAATGCAACAAATATTTAACCCTACTACGCTTTATTTCAAAAATGATTCCCCAATTCGGGAATTAGAAGGTTTGCCACTGGCAGAGCCAACAGTTATAGGGTCTTCCTTTAAGGATCTTAATGTTATTGAAAATGAAACCAAATTTACAATTGATATAAGCTCCAGTCAAAAAACAGGTTGGTTTTTTGACCACCGAGAAAATCGCAAAATGATCGCGGAACTCGCCAAAGGTAAAACCGTCATTGATTACTTTTGCTACAGTGGAGGTTTTAGTTTACAAGCCGCCAAATACGCTATTCATGTTACAGGTGTTGATAGTTCAGAGACTGCTTTACAAAATGCACGTTATAATGCAGGTTTAAATCAACTTACAAACAAATGTGAATTTGTTTGCCTTAACGCCTTTAAAGATATGGATGAGCGCATCACCAAGAATCAATATTTTGATATTGTCATTCTAGATCCCCCTGCATTTGTTAAAAGTAAAAAAGACTTAATCTCAGGGCTTAAAGGTTATGAAAAATTAATCAACAAAGCTTTGCAACTTGTTAGTAACAATGGTTTTTTAATGGTTGCATCTTGTTCTTATCATGTTAAAGAAATTGATCTTAAAAACTGTTTAACACGCGCTCTTTATAAAAATCAACGTTCAGGAAAAATTCTGCGAACGCTCTTTGCAGGACCAGATCATCCCACGCACCCTTTGCTAGAAGAATCAAACTACTTAAAAGGCCTGTTGGTATATTTAGAATGAATCATTTTCTTTACCCTTCATTGCGAAGGTATAAACTAAAATTAGCTATATTTAGAATAAGTAGTACATACTCTACATATAAGGAAATCTTGAACTGGAGACTGTTGATATGTCAACCCCAAATGAAAAAACCGAAAAATCTGTTGTAGTTGCTCTTATCTTGTGCTTTTTCCTAGGAGGATTTGGCATTCATCGATTTTATGTCGGAAAAGTGGGGACTGGAATATTACAACTTTTAACGCTTGGTGGCTTAGGTATATGGGCACTTATTGATTTGATCCTAATCATATCTGGAAAATTTAAAGATAAAAACGGCAACCTCTTAAGTTGGTAATTTCCAACCTTTAAAAACGAGGCTTACCCCTTGACAAAATTTCACGCTTTAATCATCATAAAGCTCTTTAATGCATTATATCTTAGATATACTTATTTGGAGTACTAACATTGGCTAATACCCCTCAAGCAAGAAAAAGAGCTCGTCAAGGCGAAAAACGACGACAATGCAATGCAGGCCAGCGCTCAATGATGCGTACTTACTTAAAACGGGTTATTAAAGCAGTAGCAGAAGGCAAATCTGAGCTTGCAGCAACCGAATACCGTTTAATGGCCAGTGCCGTCGATAAACTTGTTAGTAAAGGATTGATCCATAAAAATAAAGCAGCTAGGCATAAGAGCCGGTTAGCAGGCCATATTAAAGAGTTATCTTCGCGTTAAGATTTTTTTAAAATTCGAGTGCGGAAGAAGAAGGTATATGCAATTCTTCTAGTCTTTGCATGATGGCATAACATAATTCTACCGTTCCTTCTCTTTGTAATCCGGAAATTTTAAAAACAGGACCATTCCATTTTAATGCAGAAACAATGGCTTGACACTGTGTCGCTCTTACTTCTTCTGGCAACAAATCAATTTTATTTAAAACCAACCACCGTTCTAATCCTGCCAATTCTGGACTAAATTTTTCAAGTTCCTTAATAATTGCCTTTGCCCGTTTAACAGGATCACTTTGATCTAAAGGTACTACATCCACTAAATGCAATAACAAACGTGTTCGTGCTAAATGCTTTAAAAATCTTAATCCCAGGCCAGCACCTTCTGAAGCACCCTCTATTACTCCTGGAATATCTGCAATTACGAAACTTTGCGTCGTTCCTACTCTTACAACTCCTAAACTGGGGTAAAGGGTAGTAAATGGATAATCTGCTACTTTGGGACAGGCTGCAGAAACAGCACGGATCAATGTAGATTTTCCAGCATTGGGTAACCCTAATAAACCAACATCAGCCAACAACTTAAGCTCTAAGCGCAAACGACGCACTTCACCAGTACGGCCTTTAGTTGTTTTTCGAGGTGCTTGATTACGACTACTTTTAAATCGCACATTTCCAAAACCATGGAAACCGCCTTTGGCTACTAATAATCGTTGCTGAGATCCAACCAGATCGCCCATTTGCTCATGCGTATCAGCATCCCACACAACGGTGCCAACAGGTACTTGTAAAATAAGATCTTCCCCACTTTTCCCTGTGCACTCACTACCCATACCATGTTGACCACTTTTAGCTTTAAAATGTTGGTGAAATCGATAATCAATTAAAGTATTGAGATCAGCATTTGCTTCCAAATAAACACTACCGCCATCACCGCCATCACCACCATTTGGCCCACCAAAGCGAATGAATTTCTCACGTCTAAAGCTTAAGCAGCCATCGCCACCTTTGCCTGCTTGAACCGTAATTGTAACTTCATCGACAAATTTCATAATTTTTATGCAATTAATTTAAATTTAAAGAAACAAAAACACACTAAGGATCAAAAAACTCTAAATAAGGAGAAGCATTCTTTAAAAGAAATTTTTATTTATAGTTAATTTAAAAGCTTCTAAGCGGCAACCTGCTCATTATTGACCGGTATAATACTGACATAACAGCGGCCTTTAATGCCTTTTACTTCAAATTTAACAAAACCAGCCATTTTAGCGAATAAAGTATCATCTTTACCGCGCCCTACGTTTGAACCAGGGTGAAACCGTGTGCCCCGCTGCCGTACTAATATATTACCTGCTTTAACAAGTTGGCCACCAAAGCGCTTTACACCCAACCGCTGCGAATGAGAGTCTCGCCCATTACGTGTACTACCACCTGCTTTCTTGTGTGCCATTATCTTCTACCCTCTTTAAGTCTATGCTGCTTCTATACCCGTAATTTTAACTTCGGTATACCATTGCCGATGCCCCATTCGTTTTAGATGGTGCTTACGACGTTTAAACTTAATAATCTTAATTTTTTCTGCGCGACCATGCCCCACGACATCTGCCTTTACAGTACAACCTTGAAGATAGGGTGCACCGACTTGGGTTTTTTCACCATCAGAAACCATAAGTATTTTATCAAACTCAATAGTAGTACCTGCGTCCATTGCTAGCTTTTCAAGCTTGATAGACTGCCCTTCTTTTACACGGTATTGCTTACCGCCGTTCATAATTACCGCATACATAATCGAGGTACTCCACTCCCGAAAAAAACTAACTGCATAGGGTCATTATGGTAAGGGAAAGCTTTGCCCCTCGCAAGTTCTTTTTTATAAAACCAGCCTGACTCTTGATAGAATACGCAATTAGGCGGTATAAGGAGGGGGACTGCACAAATTGTGCCCGTTCAGCCCTAATAAGGATGAAGAACCAATCCATGCACTTAGATCTCATTAAAGCTCCTGTTCAAGATAATTTTCAAGCTGTGAATGACTTGATTCTCCACTCATTACGCTCTAACGCAAGTATCATAAATGACTTAGGTCATTATATTATCCAAAGTGGCGGCAAACGGTTAAGGCCCTTGATGGTGCTGTTACTGGCACGCGCCTGTGGATACACCGGGGAACATCATATCCCCCTTGCAACTGTCATTGAGTTTATTCACACCGCCACTTTGTTACACGATGACGTTGTAGACAATTCAAATTGCAGACGAGGCCAAAAAACTGCGAATACCCTCTGGGGAAATCAAGCGGCTGTCTTAGTGGGAGATTTTCTTTATTCCAAAGCTCTGCAAATACTGGTTACTATCAATAATCCTCGGATCATACAAGTCATTGCCAACACCACCAATATGATGGCCGAGGGAGAAGCATTCCAACTACTCGAACGTCATAATCCAAAAACGACTGAACACAATTACTTAAATATTATTCGTTGTAAAACAGCAAAACTTTTCGAAGCCGCTGCGCAAAGCAGTGCTATTTTAGGGGAAAGTGAACCAAATATAGAAGAAAAAATGGTACAATATGGTATGCATCTTGGAACTGCTTTTCAATTAATTGATGACCTCTTAGACTATCAAAATCCTTTATCCCAAACTGGCAAAGTACCAGGCAATGATCTCACAGAAGGAAAAGCTACCCTGCCGCTCATCTATATCCTACAAAATGGCACAACAAAGGAAAAACGAATGATAGAAGAAGCTATCCAGCAAGGAAGTAATCAAAATTTTTCAATCATCCAAGAAATCATTGAAAGTAGTGGCGCTCTTGAATACACTCGCCACACCGCTAAAATTGAGGCAGAAAAAGCCCAAAGAGCGTTAGCAACATTAAAGCATTCTGCCTATCGCGATGCTGCCTACACGCTAACAGAATTTGCCATCAATCGAAATTACTAACATAATTAGAGCCTATTGATATTTCGCTAGCTTAACCCTAAAAAAATCCATTTCTTACTTATCTTATGGTATCTTACCTTTTTGTTTTAGGCTTCGGGGTGTAGCTCAGCCTGGTAGAGCACTGCCTTCGGGAGGCAGGGGTCGCAAGTTCAAATCCTGTCACCCCGACCAGTAAAAACTAGACCAGTATTTAAAATAAATAAATAAACCCAACGCTCATCGCATTCATGTTCGAATTACCGGTAATATTAAAAGTCTGATTCTGCATAGAAAGCTTATTTCCTAAGTTAATGTACCGATAGCTGACGTCTAAAAACCAGCGAGAAAATACCCCAATTCTCATTCCAGCTCCTAAACCCCATGCAAATCGCATAGTACGCTGTGTTCCTGAAGTCGAGCCTCCTACAGGCGGTAGCAAAGTTGCTTGAACACTGTTAACTGCTAAGCCAGCGCCCCCGGTTATATAAGGTTTAAATCGATAAATACCACTCAGTTCGTAATAAAGGTTTGCTAACAAAGTATTATTTTTAATTTGTGCATTCAATTGTCGAGATGGAACACCAGAACCAATCAGTGCAGGCGATGCTGCATAATTTAAATTTTTGTTAGCAAGATATTCTATATCCCCTCTTAAGCTTCCGCTCCAAATGTAGCCAACAGCTACTTCGAATCCTACTTGATTAGCAGTGGTTCGCTTTTTATAGACAGCCCCTCCTTGATCTAAACCTCCTGATTGATTCTTTAATTGACCATAAGTTAAAGTACTAAAATTTAGTCTGAGACGCCCATAATAACGTTGTATATCCGATTCGGGTAACATTTTATTCAATTGAGCCTGTTCTTGTGCAGTAATGGGACTTCCTCCTGCAATGGCTCTTTGAAAACTGCCTGTTTGACCATTTCCATATTCATCAGAAGGCGTGTCTTGACCTACAATTCCAAAACCTGCCCAAACTGGCAAAGCAAAAATACTCACTAAAAAGCCAAAGATTGGCCAGTATTGATTAACTTTCATATTAAGACCTCATATATCTATACATTTTGCTGTGATAAATGTTGTTGTAAAAATAAATTCACACGATCTCGCATTTCTTTGCCAGGTTTAAAATGTAGTGAATATTTGCCTTCTTTACGAATATAAGCACCCGTTTTAGGGTTGCGCGCCATACGGGTAGGGCGAAATCGTACAGAAAAACTGCCAAATCCACGAATTTCAATTCGCTGTCCTTTGCCTAAAGTGTCGGTCATCTGATCAAAGATGTACTTAACAGCCGCCTCCATTTCTTTATCAGATAATTGACTCTGTTTAGCAGACACAATTTGAATCAATTCCGACCGTGTCATATCAATGCTCCTTGTCGCTCTATCCATTTAATATTACAACAGGACTTGATTCTCTTCACAGTTAATTTTAAAAAAGCAAAGCGCCAAATTTTTCTGTCTATTCAAGCTTAAATTAAGTTGGTTTGTAAACAAAAACACTATCAAACTTATGTCTATAATTATTCTTTGAATATTTGAAATATGAAAAAAAGGCAGCTAGTATTGGTTTATCTCAAATAAGGGCTTGTCTCACCAGGGGCAGGAAAACTGTTACGCCAAAGGGTAGAAACACTTATGCTGAAAGACTGGGAAAAGACTATTGATGATGTAGAAGATATTGTCTTAGAAGAAATTGAAGAAGATGAAGCCGCACTAGAGGAACCTTTAGAAGAACCAGAATTAAACGTAGAGATCAGTGCGGAAGCAGGATGGGAAGCAGAAGACGCAAAAGCTGGCAAAAGTGCTCG
>CADEGZ010000037.1 GCA_902827015.1 uncultured Pseudomonadota bacterium | reverse complement strand
CCGCCGGGCAATAGTTGTAGGCAGTAAACAGTACTGGTATGTCCTTGCAGGGTTTAAAATTGTAAGAAGTATTGGTTTGAAAAAATAATATTGTGATCAAGAAAATTTTTATTAGTAACGAGGATTTTGTGGATCGAACTAGTTTTATACTGTGTAGAAGGCGTTACATTTTAGCATCCTTGATGAAAACTGCGCAATTGAGTTAAAGATCCTTGTCACTAGGTTAGTATTGCAAGTAGCAAACAATATCGGTATATTCTTGCAGGGTTTAAACTGTGGATGGTATTGATTTAAAGCAATGATATTAGAGTTAACAAGATTTTTATTACTTAGCAGCAGGTAATTGCAGATCGATTTAAATTCAAGGGGGTTCTATTTAGAAATTAAGGGGATTTTATGGTGTAAAATTTCAATTTCTAGTAAAAATAGGGATGTTTTTAAAATAGAAAAATGCTCTGATTTATTGCTTTTTAAGTCCCAGAGCTTGATGGTGTTATCGTTTGAGCCGCTTACCAACTCGCCGCCGGGCAATAGTTGTAGGCAGTAAACATAACTGGTATGTCCTTGCAGGGTTTTAAGGCAGTTGCCGCTTTTTAAGTCCCAGAGCTTGATGGTGTTATCGCTTGAGCCGCTTACCAACTCGCCGCTGGGCAATAGTTGTAGGCAGCAAACAGTACTGGTATGTCCTTGCAGGGTTTAAAATTTTAGGAAGTATTGATTTGAAAAAAATAATATTGTGATTAAGAAAGTTTTTATTGCTTAGTAGCGAGAATTTTGTGGATCGAACAAGTGTTTTTATGTACGGATATTAAAAGGTATTGTATTTTAGTATTCTTGATGAAAACTGGTAGTGTTTTTAGAAGATGGGATGAGTGATCTTGATGCTATTAATATTGTATGAAAAATTGAGTTAAAGATCCTTATCATCAAGGCAGTGTTGCAAGTAGCAAACAGCACTGGTATGTCCTTGCAGGGTTTTAAGGCAGTTGCCGCTTTTTAAATCCCAGAGCTTGATGGTGTTATCGCGTGAGCCGCTTACCAACTCGCCGCCGGGCAATAGTTGTAGGCAGTAAACATAACTGGTATGTCCTTGCAGGGTTTTAAGGCAGTTGCCGCTTTTTAAGTCCCAGAGCTTGATGGTGTTATCGGCTGAGCCGCTTACCAACTCGCCGCCGGGCAATAGTTGTAGGCAGTAAACAGTATTGGTATGTCCTTGCAGGGTTTTAGAAATTTTGCCTTTAATGATTAATATATTTCCGTACTAATTGATCACTTGCCTTGATGTTAAATATACATCTACGCATAATTAAAAAGGTGATCAGTTTATAAAAACGAATGCAAATAATCTTTGATTTTTTTCTGGACGTTTCTGAGGATCAGAAAATACTTTTTTCAAGTTGGTAATAATTTTTTCTTTTGGAATAAAATAGTAGTTATGCACATCCTTCACTTGGATACAATGCTAAATAGTGTTTGGCTGAAAACCTCGTTTTATGCTGTTATTTGTAGGCAATTTTATTATTTTCTGGGCACGAAATTTTTTGAATAAGCATAGCATAAAATGCGCAGATTTTTGTTCTGTTTTTCTTAAACTTGTGATATCCCTTTCAAGGATATAGCTTGTTTGGAAGAATAGAGGGTATTTGATGAGGGATATTCAAAACATGTAGTTATGCCTTGGAAAAGTTGGTATTTCAGAAATTAAATTTTATGAAAGATTTCGGGATGATATTACACAAATGCTAAAAGAACTGCAATATATTTACGTTGATCCAATGATTCGAGGATTGGTTTTTAAGATTCTGAAAAAAATATTTTGCCAGAAATTGATAAAAATAACGGCAGATCTGGAGTAGAACTTTGTATTTGTTTTAGGCGTTTTACGTTTAAATTTAAATTGTGATTACGATCCACTGTAACAACGATTGAGCCATGCTAGGGCATCCCAAAGAAGATGAATTTTCTTATCAAATCCAAACGATTAAAAATAATGTGAAGCTGCTAAGCATGGGCGATGTGATTCGTTTGTCATCAAGACTAATGTGCGTGATTCGACGGATATGAGCTTGTTATTTGATGCCATGCAAGAAGTAGTCGTATTAATAGCTAGATTAAATGAGACATATCAATGAAGTGGATGGGGACAATCTGCTTATAGTGTTCGAGATTTAAAGTAGTTGATGAGAGCAGCTTGCAAAAGCGCATGGAGAACACTTGGTTGTTGTGAAACGGTATTTGCGAAAGGTGCATGGATAGAGGATATTAAACATTTTATGAATCATGCTGATCGGCAAATAGATCAGACTATTCGAAAGGTTTTACAGAGTGGGATTATTTCACCCGTTGAAAAAGTTGTTTCCATTTTTGAACTTCATACTAAATGGATTTGTAAAGGAAAGATATGATTGAAAAACCTCAGGCGTTATTCCCTTGGTTTAAGATGTCGAGCGAGCTTTGATAAAGGATTTCATTTGCCTGATAATCAAGGCGTTTTAAGCACGAAACTAGAGTTATTATTTTTGCATTGAAAAAGCAAATTATCAAACAAGTCTTTATTTGGATTGCGCAACACTTAAGGCGGTTTCTGGCCCTTCAGCAAGGGCATATTGATAACCCACGTTAGGAATGTATTGGGCTTCTTGCACTAATACCACAGCGCCTTCTTGTGGTCCAAAAGTGAGTTTAGGACAGTCAATTTTTATCTTGTTAGCGGTAATTGGATCAAGGTAAATACATTGTACCCGCTGCACTTCATTTTGATTGTTTTTGGCAATAGCCACTAAAGCAGGCCAGTATTTTTTCGTGGTTATTGGCTCTTTAACAGAGGGATGGAACCTAAAGTTATCATTTAGAGTTGCTGCTTCAATACCTCTATGCTCTTTTAAATAACGCTCAGCTAAGGTTCCAGCAATAGGAACACTCGCTTTAACAATTTTCTTAGCATAGGCAATCTTTTCCATTTGTTTTTCGTTAAATTTTTCAGTTTTTAAATAGACTTGATGTTCAACTTTTAATTTGGATTGCCGCTTAACGATATTTGATTCAGGAACAATACCTGCCCATTGTGCAGTATATTGAAGAGCCTCTTTAAAATCTAAGCGAAGCTCTCGCTCTAACAGCTTAACAATTTGCTTTTAGGATTTAAAAGGCATCTTGGTATGCCGCTTGATACGCAAATGAATAAAAAAGAAGAACCCGATTTCTTATCGCCGCCAAAACCCAAAAGATGAATATTCAGTCGTCCTTATTGCTAGTTTTTAATCTGCTGGTGCTATTATACTGCTTATTGGCGCTTACGAATATTCTCAAAGCGATGTTGACCTTGCAATAAAAAATAGGTAAATTGTTACTATCTTTCAATAAAAAGTTCTCATGAGTGTGAACCAAACTAAAGTTTTTGAAGCCAGAAATTTAGCCGAAGAAATTGAAACCCTATGCCTGGAATTAGAGCTCCTGGTAAACGGCAAAGAGGGTTTTTTAAAAGATTTAAGAAAGATAACTCAGGATATTGGTGTACAGAGGTTTAATGAGGACATCTTTTTGTTAAAAAATCTGTCTAAGCACGTTCTTGAAATTATGAACCACATTCAAAAAATGAACGATGACGACAATGAAGAAGAGCATCAATTCAACCGCGAGCAATATGATAAATCAAAGAGCGTTTACTAAAATGAGAGTGGTCCTTTACGTAAGAGTATTTGTTTTATTTTCGATCGCGGCAGCGGTCTTGTTTAGCTTATATGGTTTCCAACGATACCGGGGTAAAATACAGAATAACTCAACGATACGTATGGTAAGGACGGCTCGGGGCAAGAAATCATGAGTTTCATACATCGCTCTAAAGAATTGGGCGAAAAATGTTTCACCAGGTTGCTAAAGGATAGGCGGATATTGGGTATTATTGCAAACGGATTATGTGATGTTGTTGCTTTTTTTTCGGTATTTTGCTTAGTGAAGTTTATCAAGTGGTGTTGGCTTTTCTAATGAATAAGCGTTGTAGCAAAAATTTTGAAGTGTCTGGCAATAGTGATATGGATCAACGGATTAACTATGCCTTATTTTGAAAAGATGGCAATTGCATTTTTAAAAGAAATGAACTTGGAAGCTCAGCAAATCCTAAACGAAGCCGAGCACTTGTCATTATTGGTAGAGCAGCTTCATAAGAAATACAGCGAATTTATTGAAAAAAACCCAGATCTTACTCGTTCAGAAGCCTTTAAGATCTTAGAAAAAGATCTTAAAAATCTTCAACAAACCTGCCGGTTTGTTAGTAATGACTGTAAGGATATATGCCACGGTATCTCGGACTGTGGGGTGGAACTGAATTAAAAATTTTGTTTGGGAGATTTATGGCAAGATCTTTTACCTTAGAACTGTATCAACAAGCTGTATTATTAGGCGAGCAATTACGAAAAACATTTTCAAAATGCTTTTTCTCACCTGGGCAGGAAAAACCGCTTAAAGCAGGGATTTTTCATGATTTAATTGTAAGGCTTAAGCAGTTATCGCCTGCCTCTGATAAAAAAGTAATCCGAGCATTTATGATTATCTATACTAGTTCAATTTCTTACAGGGCGGCTTTAATAATGTCTAATGCAGTACGGATAGACTTAGATGGCAATGAATGTGAACCAGTAACCTCTAAAGAACGCTACAAAGCAAAAATAACTACCCGGAAAATACGCTGGACATTAGAAGTGCAAGGTTTTGAAGTAGAACAGGCTAAAATTAAAGCCAAATTAAAAGAAGAGCCATCTAAAAAGCTTAAAGAGATTAAGGAAGAGGTAAAAATATCTGATAATAAAGCAACTGCTGTTACTAACCCTAATAGTGTAAAGCAAAAACAAAGCCACCCTGTTAACGTTAAACAGCAAACTTCAAAAGCATCAGCTTCTTACAAGAAACCTGTCGTTGTTGTTAAGAAACGAAAAACAATACCGCCAAATTTAAAATAAGGATTGCCAATGAGTAAAGTAAAATCTGAATACGATAACCCCTGGAAAGAAGTAATGGATATTTATTTCAAGGAATTTATGGAATTATGCTGGCATGAACATTATCAGCAGATTAATTGGCAAAGAGGGTATCGCACTCTTGATAAGGAGTTAGCAAAAATTAGCCGTGATGCGCCTATTGGTAATAGAGAAGCTGATAAATTAATTGAAGTAAGTCTGAATGATGGTAATGATGCGTTCGTACTTATTCACATTGAGATCCAAGCTAAGCGTGATTCGAGATTTGCAGAACGAATGCTGCTTTATAGATATCGCATTCGTGACTTGTATAAAAAACCAATTGCCAGTTTAGCCATTTTGATTGACGCAGAAAAAAACTGGCGGCCTCAATTTTTTTCTGAAACATTTTGGGGATCTAAATTAGAAATACAATTTCCGATCATCAAACTCATAGATTACCGTAATCAAATAGCTGAGCTTGAAAATTCTACTAATCCTTTTTCTCAAGTCATTTTAGCACAATTAGTAGCCTTAGAGAAGCAGGATCAAGAAAAACGGTTGATTAGCAAAATTGAATTGACCCGGCATCTTTATATCAAGGGCTGGGGTAAGGACGATATTCTGTCACTGTATAAATTTCTAGATTGGGTACTGGCGCTTCCCCCTTCGTATGAGTTAAACTATGTCCAGGCAATTGAGAAAATAGAACAGGAGATGAAAGTGACTTACATTACCAGTGCAGAGCGTGTTGGCATAGAAAAAGGGATCCAACAAGGGATTCAACAGGGGATCGAGCAAGGAAAATTAGAAGGTCTTCAAGAAGGTATAGAAAAAGGTCGACAAGAAGGTGAACGTGAAATATTAATGGACTTTTTAAAAGATAAGTTCAAAGACATACCGTTTCATTTTCAACGAAAAATAGAACAGGCAGAAAAGAGATCTATTTTGGACTTTTTAAAACGAGCAGCAGTTGTTAAGACCATTGAAGAAGTGTTTGAAGATTAATAAGCTCTGTCTTGAATAATAATTCCTTGGGGAGCGATAGCTTATGTTTTATTATTGGGCTGCTAATGGCCAAATTTTTAGTTTTACAAGTTATTTTCATAGCTGCCATCCGTAGTATTGAGAATGAAATTTTTTAAAAGGCGAGTAGTCATTTCTTTTGTTAAAGGCTTAGTTAAGATAAGATCAATGCCAGCTTCCAAAGCTTGTTGTTTCCTTTCTACATCGACGTGTGCTGTAAGCCCTGCAATAAAAGCTCTATAGTGAGTATTTCCTTCAATTAAGCGTATATTCTTAGTGACTTCAAAACCATTTATATCCGGCAAACCTATGTCCATTAAAATGAAATCATATTGATGTTTTTGTGCTTGGTTAATAGCGGTAGTTCCATTTTCAGCAATGTCCATTTCACAACCTTGTTCAATAAATAGCGTTTTAGCTACTAAAGCGGCAATAGGTTCGTCTTCTACGATCAGACCATACTTTTTAGCAATTTTATCTTGTTTAAAAGAAGTATTAAAGGGATCTTCTTCTAATAAAAGTGTCTTTAAAGGGATTATACAAACAAATTTACTGCCTTTATTTAAATGGCTTTCAACGTAAATTTCTCCTTTCAGATCTTCGAGGAATTGTTTAACAATAGATAAACCTAATCCAGCTCCCTTGTATATGCCTTCATAAGAAGGCGTTAAACGTTTAAAACGAATAAACAGATCTGACTGTTTATCAGTAGAGATCCCAATACCAGTATCTTCAACAAGGATTTTGACAATGATATTTTGCCCTTCTTTTTTTCCTAGTCTTGCAAAGATGTTTACTTCTCCTGTTGAAGTGAATTTCAACGCATTGGCAAGTAATTCTAAGGCTATGCGGTAAATCCTAACCGGATCACCGATTATATATTTTGGAATAGTTTTATCTATTTCTAAAGTTAATTTCAACTGTTTTTTAATAGCGATAGGTTGATGAAGTTTGACAACATTTTCTAAAATTTCTCTAAGGCTAAATTTTTTGTTAAGTAATGGGACTTCTCCTGAAGCGACTTGAATGGATTCTAAAACTTCATTTAAAAAACGAAGTAATTCATAGCTGGCTTTAGCAAGGTTATCGCTAAAATATTGGATTTTGTTTGTGTCAATTTCATTTTTTAAGAGTTCTGAAAGTCCTACGATGCCAGTTAATGAAGTTCTAATATCGTGACGCATATTTTCTAAAAACTCGGTTTTTGCTTTATTGGCGGTTTCTGCTTTGGTTTTTTCTAAAAGTAATTCACTTTCAGCTTTTTTTCTGGCAGTAATATCGATGGAAATACCAACCATGCCAATAATATTGTCTTGTTGATTGCGAAGAGGCACTTTGTTAGATAAAAACATTAGCTCAGTTCCATCCTGCAAAATGGCTGGTTCTTCTAACAGAATGGTTTTCCCAGTTTTAATGACTTCTTGATTTATTTTGTCCAATGCTTCTGGCAGCATACCCGTATTAAAGTTCCATGGCAAATCGCTGTTTTTTTTACCAACAATAGTTTTTTTGGAATGGAGTCCCGCGGACTTTGCTTGATTATCATTGCAGCCTAGGTAAAAACCTTGTGTGTCCACCCAATAAACGTGACCAGGCATTAAGGCAATGATACTTTCTAGCATTTCTAAGCGTTCTTGGATTGGTTTTTGGGTTTCAGTAATGTCTAAACAAATTCCTAATATGCCATTGATTATCTGGTTTTGATTACATAAAGGGGATTGGCAGGATAAATAATGTTTTGATTGGTAGTCCTCGTTTATTTCTTTTTCGATGATTTTCATTTTTCCAGTTTGTATGATTTCTTGGTCCATGTCTACTGATAAAGGGTAAGGCGGAGTATTGCCACCTATTAAGACTCCTTGCTGATTCTTCCAATAGAGGTAGCCTGGGAATTGAGCAAGTATGTTTTCAAGAGTTATGGAACCACTGTTTCGATAATAGAGCAGTAACAATACCACTGTACTGCAAGTAATGATACTCAGCAAATAACCAATGGTTAAGATAAAGTTGTGATGAATAAGACCATGGAATAGAATAACCAATTGAATCAGTAAAAATCCTAGGAAAGTAATGAATGAAACACCTTGAGCGGATTTTGATTTAAAGATTTTGACGGCTTGTGGGATAAATAACATTGCATTTAATAGTAATGCTGTGCCAAATACCCATTCAATAATTCCTTTAAATAGTTCCATTAAATTTCCTCTATGGTTTGAAATTGCTGGGGCTTTAATTGCTTGCGGTTTTTAAATTTGATGCCTATGGGGTGAAGTAAATCATAAAAAGGTAATACCAATCGTTTATGGGTTTCCTCCATGGCTAGATTGCGTTTTGCGGGGTAGATTTCAAAGTTACAATTAAGCTCCGGCCATAGGCACAGCGCAGTACACTCTTCTATTAAATAATCCAGGCAAAGTATTTTGGCCCTCTGCATATTGAAGTTCCTTTTTTCTAGCAAACGAGGGTAATATCTTTTTAAAAACTCATCAACAGTATTATTAAAACTGGCTTGATAATAAGGCTGTTCAGCCATTAGGGATTTTATTTTTTGTTGTTGTTCATGGTACTGGGGGTGTTTTAACCATTTATCCCAGCGAATGATGTCTTGTAGGATAGTTAGGTTTTGGTAATATTTCTTATTTCTTTTTAACCATAAGTCGCCTTCTGTGATAGAAATTTCGTAGAAAGCATCGGCGTTTTGGTTTTTGTCTAAAGCTATCGAGTGCCTTTGCAGGCTATCATCGATAAGTAAGATGGCAGAGCCAAATGAAGCATTGACTAACTCAATGGTGGCGGCAAATTTATCTCCTTCGTGAACTTCCTGGCCTACACTAATGGTTAATAAACATTTAGCATGTTTAAATATTTCTTTGGTGGCATTATTTTTGTATTTAAAAACAGGCTTAATATAGTTCATGACTGCCTCGTAATATTAGGTGGTTTAAATTCTGTACCATTAAAGAAATTGGATAAGGAGTAAAGCTTAAATAAAAAGGGAGACTTTTTACCTTGGCAATAATGATAATGAATATTGTTAGTTTTGATTGGTACGAATAATTTAAAAATGCCGCCCCATCTATAGAAACAAAAAAGCCCTAAATACCAAGTTACGGCAAAAGAAATAACAATCATTCTTTTACAGAGTTGGAAATAGGGCTTCTTTGAGTAGTATTGGATAGGGCGGAAAAGCCGTCGTTGTATAGGTTGAGGCTTTAGCCTGGATATTGTTGATATACCCAGCATCCTGCAGGCTGGCTCAAATATACAAGCACGGCATATTAAGGTAAAATTTGATTTACCCATCGCTGGTTCCTTATCGAACTAGTGTGGTAGCACTCTGGTGGATGTCCTAACATCCCCGTTGTGCGCCTGCCCCTCATCACCTTTGGTGGGGGGTAGGTTTTCTTAATTTATACCAGAAATCCTCAGTAAGCAACTGTCATCGTTTAAAGAATGATCTCATATCATTCGACCTATTTAATTAACTCATTATTGATAGGTATTTTTTAGGGAAATATACAAAATATGGAACATTCACTTTTAGAAATCGTTTTAATTGATGGCTATTAATTATTGTGCAATAATCAAATTTCTCGTAGCTTTATATTTTTTAAGGAAAAAATGTAAATTGTTGGAAAACTAATGAAGTTAATCTACAATATACCAAAACAAAAGGCTATCTTTAACTACTGAGTAAAGATCACGGGGTTAAAAATGATTACTTTGTTGATAGTTGATGATCATAGCTTGGTATGTACTGCTATTGCGAAACTGCTCTCTAGTTTCCCCGATATCAAGGTTATTGGAGAAGTGAATAGTGGTGAAGAGGCTGTTAAAATTGCCAAAGACAAAAAGCCAGATGTTATTCTAATGGATATTAGAATGCCTGGTATTGGTGGCATTAAAGCAATTGAGAAAATATTAGCAAGTAACCCAAGTATTAAAATCATCGCACTATCAGCATATACGGGTGATCCTTTACCAGCTGCTCTTTTAAAAGCTGGAATAAGAGGATATTTGACTAAGGAGGCAAGTATAGAGGAAACAGTAAAAGCCATTCGTACCGTTGCCGCAGGTAAGATTTATTTAGAACCACGAATCGCACAGCAATTAGCACTAAAAAGTATTCCAGGTTCTAATTCATCTACTGTTGATTCATTATCTGCTCGAGAATTAGATTTCATGATTAAAGTCGTTAGTGGAATAGACATTCAAACAATTGCAGAAAAGTTATGCGTTAGTTCTAAAACTATTAATAGCTATCGCTATCGTATTTACGAAAAATTAAATATAAAAAATGATGTTGAATTGACGTTGTTTGCAATTAGACATGGACTTTTGAATGAAGAAGGTATAAAGAACGCTAGAAACTAATTTGAGAGGTAAAATGATTTATTTAAAGTTGGCAAAGACAAATTAAAAAAGTACTGGACAAACCTTGCGTGATATTTACGTATTTGAGTCCGACACTGTTCGACACATCTCGCCATTCGTAGTAGTTTCCCGCAGCAAAATTAATATTAAAATCAATAAGTTAAATTTTATTTGGCGGACTCATAATCCCTTGGTCCTAGGTTCGAGTCCTAGTGGGCCCACCATAAAAATCAAAGAATTACGTCAATTCACCCCTATGCGGTATACTCTTCATGGGGCACTTGTGGGGCAATTACGAGTGAAAAATGGCAATAAGCCATACTAATGTATACTATTCACTTATAAGCTTTAAAATGTTAATATGAATCCACCTTACATAATAATTGTCAAAAAACGCGGTTGTTGTTCTTGGTATAAGGGAGTATGTGGTTGTACTAGTGGTCGAACCACTTGTTGTGATGGAACTCTAAGCTCTAGTTGCCGCTGTAAATAAATTTTATTGGTTTGAGTTAATTTTTTTATATTAATAATTAAACTGAAGGAAACATCCACAAATGAAACTTATAAGAAATGTTCTAATCATACTGTCGTTTTTATCACTTATAGCTTGTGTTTGCGCTAATGCAAATAAAATAAACTCTATAAATATTGGCATGACAAAAGAACAGGTAATCAATTGTCTTGGCACCCCGAACTCTATTAGCGCAATGGATGGGGTACAATATTTAAGATATAATTTATACCCCACAGATACACACGCTTCGTATGGAATAACAGAAGTTTATTATGTCAGAGTCGTTAACGGTAAAGTAGATTCTTTTGGGCAACTTGGCGATTTTGATTCTACAAAAGTTCCTGAAATTAAAAGTACTGTTAACTTAAATATAAAACGTAATTGAATAAAATAAAGATGCCCATAAGAGGCTAAAATCATACGTTTCAGTAAGTGTGCGATAAAAAGATACCATATTGAATCCTCAGCAGGTATACCAAAAAGTTAACGAATCAATTTACGTAGTTCATGCTAAAAAATCTAAAAAAGATGGGAAGGTTTCCCGTACTCTGGCTAGCGCTGTTGCAGTTTCAGAAAAGCTATTAGCAACAAATTGCCATGCTGTGGATGAGGATGTGTTATCGTTCTCAGTTGAGATTGATGGAGAAAATATACCTGGGAGAGTAGTGAAAAGTTATAAAACAAAAGATCTATGTATTGTAGAAGTGCCTGGAACAACATTTAAACCTGTAAAAATAAGAGCAACAGGCGATGTAAAAGTTGGTGAGGATGTGTAGCTATTGGCAGTCCAGAAGAGTTTAGTAAGACAATGTCTAAGAGGATTATTTCTAATAAACACTATCATAATAAGTAGCATTATACTTCAATCTGACGCTCCTATTACTCATGGTTTCAGCGGTGGAGGACTATTTGATAATAAAGCCCATTTAATTGGTATTATTATGATAGGACGAAGCGAGGGGAATTTATTTTTTTCTATGCAAACTGAGTCAATTTTAAAAGTTGTATCTGATATAATGTTTCAAGGTACAAATATAAGCGATTTTGCTATCAAACAAGCTAGGAAAGATATAGAGGCAAGAGAAGCAGCCGTAGCATCAAGAGAGTTATCAAGCGGCAAAAGAAACTAAATCAGTTAAAAAAGTGAAAGCGGTTAGAGATGCTCAAGTGGCTAAAGACGAAGTTCAAGCGGGTATGGAGGAAGCTCGAGCAGCTAGGGAAGCTTAAGAAGCTAGAAATGCGCAAGCAGAAGTACAAGCAGCTATAGCCGCCGCAGCTGTTGCCATAGGTGTTTTAGCGATAATGGGAATGGGGCAATTCATTTTTTTGTATGAAATGTGAATGCTATAAAATTTTATGGGGCATTGGTGGGGCATTTGGAATAAAAAGTGATAACTTTCCACGGCAAGCGGCAATAATATTTTATAGCTAACATGTTGATTTCATTATTGATATTCATTATCATGAGTTGTGATTTATCGTTAGGTTAGAACTCATAATCCCTTGGTCCTAGGTTCGAGTCCTAGTGGGCCCATTCTTAAACCTAATAAAATCAAGGTATTACAAACACAAAATTCCACTTTATTCATATTGGCAAAACCGCTTGCGCGAAATTTGCGCGATTCAATTGCGCAGCTGTTCTTAGCAAAGTTACTTTTGGTCTGTTTTGTTCCGTACAAACCTTGTTAACCGCCTCGCACAGATTCTGCAATTCAACCGAAGAATAGTGAGTCGTAATTCGGGTCGACTTATGACCCAAAAGATCTTGCCTATCTTCGAATGAAACACCGGCGGATCTTAAACGCCTGCCAAACGTATGCTTCAAATCATGCACTCGAACATCAAGTCCTGCTAACTGTCGCGCTTTACGCCAACTTCTATTCAACATGCGCTGAACCGGTTTGCCTTTATAGATAAAAACAAATTCAGGATTTTTCCCGCGTTGTCTTTCTATTACGGCACGCGCAATACGATTTAGTACTACCAATCGATCACTGCCATTCTTCACGCGTTCGCCTGGAATAACAAAAACCGAGCCCACTTCTGTTGAATGCGTTGCTACTTCCCATTCCCAGCGTAAACTACAGATCTCGCCATCACGGCAACTGGTATTCACTGCAAACAGTGCCATCTCACGTAGGTGCAATGGTAATGTAGCAAACAATCGGTCTTGTTCTTCCCAGTCTAATGGATATGGTTTTCTGGCATCATGATCGGGCAATAGCTTTATTTTTGGAGCATTTGCCAACCATGTTAGTCCATACTCGTCCATCCATTCACCTGCTGCAAGATTTAAGATATGACGTATCACTTGTAAACCATGATTAATGGTTCGTGTTTTTACGCCTTCTTGTCGTCTTGCTGCAATATAAGGTTGCAATGCACCCATATGAATAGACTCCAATGGTAAATTGCCAATATAACCATCCAGCATCTTTAATCGATCCGCATCCGATCGAATGCTACGTTTATGCTGATGTTCCAATAAGAACTTAGTGGCAGCTTGCCTAAAGTTTCGCTTTGGTCTGATGCCGTATACTTTTGCTTGACGGATAGTTTCTAACCGTCGAGTTAAGTATCGTTCCGCTTCTTCCAGTCGATTGGTTCCGGTACTTTCACAAATCCGAATCCCATCGACTACTTTATTGACATGCCAATTCCTGCCTCTTTTAACGAGCCCTGGCATTCTTTTACGTCCCATATGCGCCTCCTCGCACAGGACGTCCGTTACAGATTCATATTGATTTAACTGGACGTCCAAATCAAGCTTCTTCTTTTCAGTGTAATAAGGAAGCGTGACAACGAGTTGTCATTTTTTTGTTTTATCCTAACTACCCATGCACGGTCATTCCCGCGCAGGCGGGAATCCAGATTTTTTTAGGAAAGTAATGATTTAATGGCAGCGTCATACTTTGTCCGACGTCCGTCCGACATTATCGGACAAAGTATGACATTGTCTGACGGGGATTTTTTGTAATCATTTGATTTAATAGGCTTTATTTTAAGCGTCGGACAAAGTATTCTCGCCGTATGACAATGTCCGACCAGCGTCCGACAAAGTATGACGCACCAGTTTTAAAAATTTGTAACAAAAATTAAAAAATACTGAAATATTCAGTAAAATTATAGAAATGGCATCAGTGCGTCAGGTGTGCAGGCGATTTTAGCAATATGTTTTAGTGATTGATTGAGTAGTTTTGATCCGAATATTAAGTCCATATAACCTTTTAAGTAGGAGAAAAGGGTGAGCCAATATGGCGAGGATCCCATAAGAATAAACTTGATTATTTTAAGTCTGATCCGAATTTAGTTTTTTCCGTCCTATCTTAGGCTTGGGTAAACAGGCGAGAGTATCACGAAGTTTATTGTCGGATAGTTTTGCTAGAACGTCTATCCCTGCCCGTACAAGCTCAGATTTATTAGTTTCTATACCAAGGAGAAGGCATCGTTTTTTAACTGCACCGATCAGATCTATATCACTTTGTAGTACTGTAAAGTTGGCACGAACGACTTCTTCCTTGGGGATCGGCATAAAACCTCTAATGAAACATATAATACACATCGTAAGTATAATATTTAGAATAATCATTGACAAATTTTTATTGGTGTGTATAATATATATTATATTTATAAAAGTTATTTAATGTTGGATTTTTAAGACGGATAAACAAACCGTAGCTAGTTTGCCATAATCGAGCTGCGTAGGAGTTAGTCATGGATCAAAGTAGACAGTCAAATTGTTTGTTGTTAATGAAGCACCAACTGGCCTCACAAGAGGTGTTGCTTGAGTACCATGCAAAGGTGGAAGCAATGCTAGAAATGCTCCTAGCGAAAGATTTGGTAGATTACCCCCAGGCAAAACTACATGATTACCTTTGGGCGGTAAGCGATTTGGTTGGTAAGGCCAGGGAGCTTAATGGGGAGCTGCTTGATATGCTTGTGGGGATGGTGCCATTATTGGAGGTGTCCGAGGTCGATTTTTGTGCGATGGCCGAAAGGCCTAAGAATTTAGCGAATTCACCACACAGTGAGTGGTGAATTGAGTACCTTGAAATGTTCAATCGCTTAGTAGTGGTAACCACCTATAGATATAGATAAGGGTTTAATTGATGAGTAGTAAAAAAAAGATCCCAATAAAACGCAGTAAATCTTTAGTACCAAAATCCGTTGAAATATCGAGTACTAAAGTCGATGAAATTTGCGACAGAATAATAGAGCGTGTGCACGCTGCGAGACAAAATATTGCTCGGACTGTGGATACGGAAATGGTCAAAAGTCATTGGATGACTGGGAAGGATATTGTAGAAGAAGAATTACAAGGTAAGCAACGAGCGACTTACGGGGCACAGCTATTAAAATTGATGGCGGAACGGCTAATTCAAAAACTTGGTAAGGGGTATACAGTCACTAATTTAGGGTATATGAAGAGATTTTATCTTATATATCAAGAGTTTAGTCCAATTCGCCAGACACTGTCCGGCGAATTGGCTCTAAATAACGTTGATATACCCCTTTCTTGGTCGCATTATTGTTTATTGATAAAAGTAAGCCGTAAAGAGGCGCGGGAGTTTTACGAAAGAGAAGCCATTGAAAATCGATGGTCTTCGCGAGAATTAGGACGGCAAATTGGGAGTTTATTATTTGATCGATTAGCAAAGAGTCGGGATAAAAAGGGATTATTACGTCTAGCGAAAAAAGGTCAAGAAATTCAAAGTCCAGAAGATGCAATAAAAGATCCGGTGGTCTTAGAATTTTTAGATCTCCCGGAATCACACAGATTGGTTGAATCTAAACTTGAAGAAGCGTTAATCAATAACCTTCAACATTTTCTACTTGAAATGGGTAAAGGTTTTGCATTTGTAGGTAGACAACAACGACTAACACTAGATAGTGATCACTTTTACGCCGATCTTGTGATGTATCATACAATTTTGAAATGCTTTGTCATTATTGATTTAAAGACAAAACCGTTGAGTCATGCGGATTTAGGTCAAATGCAACTTTATGTTAACTATTATGATCAAGAATGTCGCTCAGATGGAGATAACCCAACAATAGGATTGATCCTTTGCACTCAAAAAAATGATGCAATGGTTCGGTACACGTTAGGGGAGAAAGGGAAGCAGATATTTGCAAGTAAGTATCAGTTTCACTTGCCAACGGAAGCGGAGCTGGAAGCAGAGATTAAGAGGGAATTGAGGGATATTCAATATCAGTTGGCTCATGAGGTTTAAAAAGATATTTGATACAATCACAATTTTTAAAGCAGAATGGTATGGCTAGTAATCTTATTATATTTGGTGCGGGAGCAAGTTTAGGCGTTTCAGGATCTTCTTATTTTAATTTAAATGGGATGTTGGTAGAAAAAACACCACCTCTTGGTAATAAGCTATTTAATGAATTATGTCAATTTAACCCAACAGGATGGGGTGCGGTAGGTGGAGAGTATCCTAAGTTATTTGAGGTGGACTTTGAGGCCGGTATGCAACATCTTGCGCACAGCGGAACTTATGATATAGCCTTGTTACAACGTGCTATGGCTGCATATTTTTTTAATTTTCAAGTTGGAAAAAATAGTATATACATTAAACTTGCTAATAAAATAGTTCGAGCTTCGGGTTGGCAAGGAACTATCATTACATTGAATTATGAGCGGCTTCTCATGCAATCCTTAAATCAAGTTGGGCTAAATACGTTCTGTGGAATAAATCCACAAAAAACCAATATGATTGAATTATGTTTTCCGCATGGTTGCTGCGATATAGTTTACGATTCTTTAAAAGCAACTAATGGCTTGTCATTTGGTGTTGGAATCTCTATAAGTGGGAATGTAAAGAGAATTAGCAATTCAGCAGAATACTCTGCTTGGATAAAAGATAACTCAATTCCTCCAGTGATGAGTTATTTTGAACCTAACAAACGTACGCTTGCAGGTATTAATTTTATTGATGAACAAAGGCTAAGGTATATTGAGTTAGCCTCAAGCGCTAAAACAATAGCAGTTATTGGTGTGCGTTTTAGAGAGCAAGATAATCATATATGGGAATCTTTAAAAACCACAAAAGCTTGTATTATTTATTGTTCCGGTAAAAATATTGCAGGATTTACTGAATGGCAGTCTAAATATAGATCAAAACAACAAGATGTTATTTTACCAAAATATTTTAATGAGGCATTTGATGAAATTTGTTCAAATTTGGGATTAGAAGCGTGAACCATGTTTTAGTGCCATTGGTAATGTTTGAGCTCTCCTGAAGTGCTAAATTATTTTTTATAGGAATGAAACATTAGTAAATTTTACAGTGATATGTTGAGAATTAAAAAACGCCTGTCGACCTATAACAAGCTAAAGATATAGAAAATAATGCCGATAATTTAATAAGCCTTAAAAATTATGGGTAATTTATGTTCATTGATCCAAATAAGAAAGATAAAGATCGAGAAAATGAAACGAAAAGAAAACCACATTTAAACTTAAAAATTGAAAAAATTTTTCTAAATGGTATTGAAAAACAAGAAGAAATACTGCAATGCAATCAAGCTGCTTTTGTAGTCTCACAAGTGGTTGAATTAATGGAAAATCAAATTGGATTCCTTGATTCAAAAAATAAATTTGATGAAAAGGGAATTTTAACCATTTGTTCCAAAACCGTACACCCGGGTTATAAGGGTAGAATATCAGCACAGTTTATAAATATACACCAGGAACCAATATCACTGAGAACTGGCGATTCGTTTTTGGAGTTGATGGTATACGAAAATAAATATTCTTTTAATAAATTCCCTGTAGAATCGGAAAAAACGGATCAAGCATATTTAGAGGGTGTTAAGGAAAGATCACAAAAATATCCAAAATTTTTCTTAAATATTAAAGTTGTTAAGGACGA
>CADEGZ010000036.1 GCA_902827015.1 uncultured Pseudomonadota bacterium | reverse complement strand
ATTTTATACTCGATAAAAAATAAACCTGCTGCAACGAGTGCTTTTGCTCCATAATTAATTAATGTTCCGCTCCAAGAGTGTGCGGTATTATTATTAACTTTAGGAGCTTGTGGTATAAAAGAAGAACAATGAGTAATTTCTTGTTTATGGCGGCTGGCTAAAATTGCGAGGCGAGCTTGTGACTGAACGCTTTGTACAAACCTACCTTCCAATTGTTCTGCTTGTAAATGGTTTAATACTTCTAACACTAATGGACGAGGTTGATTAGCCATAATGGCCATATCGCAACATCCTTCTGCTACTGCACGCACAACTCTTGATTTCATATCCCCTATATCTGCACCTGTCATGGAAAGGCAATCACTAATGATGGCTCCTTTAAAACCTAATTGTGTTCTTAATATATCGTTTAACCAAATTTTTGAGAAACCTGCAGTATTTTCAGGATCGATAGCAGTATAAGTGATGTGTGCGGGCATAATGACGTCTAACCTACCTTGTCTAATTAATTCTTGATAGGGAGGTATATGTCTTTTAAATAAGGTTTGTTTGTCAAGATCGCATACTGGCTTTGTAACATGTGAATCCCCTTCACAAACACCATGGTCTATAAAATGTTTACCAGCTGTTTTTACGCCTTTTTTTTGTAAACTTTCTGTAAATACAGAGGCTATTTGGGTGCGAACATAAGGATCTGTATGAAAAGCGCGATCCATACCTCCAATGACTTCACTTTCGCTATGAGAATCAAGGACAGGGGCTAAGTTAATATTAATACCCAAAGCGCTTAATTCATCTCCCATTTCTTCAGCATATTTTCTTGTGAATTTTACCCAAAAATCTGAATGAGGATCCAAATCATAAACTTCACCATAAACGCGTGCTGCTGGATAACACCTGAAACCTGGTTTTTGAAACCTTTGAACGTTTCCTCCCTCGCGATCAACAGCAATAATAATCTCTGGTCTTAAAGTTCTTATTGCCGAAATTAATTCTTTTAACTGCTTAGGATTTTTACAATTTTTAAAGAATAAAATCACACCGCCCACCATTGGATGCTGTAAAATGGTTTCTTCTTCTTTAGAAATTTCGTAGCCTACTAAATCAATCATTAAAGGGCCGTGTGGCATAAAATTTTTTCCTTTTATGTTTAAGGATTTAAAAGCGGTAGGTTTTAATTTTCTCTTATTTTTAGCAGAAATTCAAGTTAAATTAGACATTCTTATAGCTGTACGTCGACACAGTTATTATGTCCTATGATAAGGATGATTATTTAAAATACTGATCGCACGATACAACTGTTCAATAAGGATAATGCGAACCATGGGATGTGGGAGTGTTAATGGTGACAAGGACCAATGCATGTTAGCTTTTGTTAAACATTCTGGCGATAAGCCATCAGGTCCACCAATTAAAAAATTGATCTCAGAAGTTTTATTTTGAAAATTTCTTATTTGAGTAGCCAGAGTTTGTGTATCCCAAAGCATACCACGTTCATTAAGCGCTATCGTACATGATTTAGGAGAGAGATTAGTAAGGATCTTTTGGCCTTCCTCGTGGATTATTTGGGGAATCGATTGGTTTTTATAACGTTTTACAGCAGCAATTTCTGTTAACATAAGCGGGAAATCACGCGGGAAACGTTTGGAATATTCTAAAAAGGCTAGATTAACCCAATTGGGCATTTTATTTCCGATTGCAATAATATGCAATTGCATTTTTAAGCGGGCACTTTTTTATTAGAAGTTGTCTCAATTCTAGACCAGAGCTTTTCAAGGCTGTAAAAATCACGTGTTTTTGCCAGCATAATATGAACGACAATGTCGCCTAAATCAACGAGGATCCACTCTCCTTCAGTTTCTCCTTCTATCCCTAATGGTAGTACGGCATTTTCTTTAGCAGTTCGAACAACTTTTTCAGCAATTGCTTTAACGTGGCGTGTGGAATTTCCAGTACAGATAATCATGTAATCAGTTAAAGGGGTTAATTGACGAACATCAAGTGCGGTGATCTCTAATGCTTTTAGATCTTCTAAAGCTGTTAACACAAGAGTCTTTAATGATGTCATAATTACAAAATCTCCGTTGATTGAGTTCTAGAATGACTTTTTGTATAACCGTATAAACCATGCTCTTGAATATATTCCCACACTTCGTCAGGCAATAAGAATTGTGGTGAGTGGCCTTCTTGGATCAAAGTTCGGATTGTAGAAGCTGAGATGTTAAGAGAAGTAATTTTATGTTGTAGGATCTTTCCACACTTGAAATCGGCAATATTTTCTTGAGGGTTTAAAACATGTTTTTTTAGTAAGGTATTAATAGTACCTGTTTCTGAAATATCCCATCCTGCTCGATACATCACCACAATATTGGCGAGTTGAATAAGCTCTTCCCATTTATGCCAAGAAGGTAGGCCTAAAAAGGCATCTACGCCTATAATCATACACAATGAATCATTTGGATGTTCTTTCTTAAGCTTTCTTAGTGTATCTACGGAATATGAAGGCCCTGTACGTTGCATTTCTTGCTCATCTATAGACAACGGACTATGTTTAATAGCTATCTTTAGCATATTAAGTCTATGCTCCCCCGTCGCTAGAGGAGGAATACGGTGCGGCGGATTCTTACAAGGAATTAAACGAGTTTCGTTGAGGTGCAGTTGTTCGGTAACTTCGAGGATCGCGCGTAAATGCCCGAAATGAATAGGATCAAATGTTCCTCCAAAAATTCCAATGGTCTGGTGTCTGTTACCCATAGTAGTGCCCTGTTATGGTAAGGTAAATTGCAGATAAACAGCACCAAGCATCACCTTTTATACGGCCTTTTAAGATGTCATCTACACCTTTTATTTTAATTAGGATCTCTTGAAGTTTAGAAACAGAAAACCGATCCCTCAATGCCTTAATAAGTGGCTCTCGGCGTTTCCAGATGCCCAATTCCTGCAATATATGCGGTGGAATAGGCCCTCCTTTTACTTTACTGATTAATAATATAACCGTTCGGATCTCCCGGGCAAGTGCCCATACTAATAATGTTGGATCTACCCCTTCATTCTTTAGACTCGAGAATATTTGCAACGTTCTTGTAGGAGAGCCTAAGAGAGCAGCATCTATTAAATCAAAAACATTTTTGCGTGATCCTTCCCCAACAATCTGCAAGATATCTTCTAATTTTAGTTCAGAAGGTTGTTGGCATCCGTATAGCCGTATTTTTTCGATTACTTGGGATAATGCCAATAAACTCCCTTCCGTTCTTTCAAATAATAAAGAAACTACCTCGGATGTTGCAGACAGACCATTTGCTTTTAACTTTTTTTCTAACCATAAGAAAGTTTCTTCTTTAGATAATTCACGAATAGCAATTGTACACCCTTTCCGTTCCAGGGTAGTAAACCACGTGGATTGTTGGGTTTTTGCGTCGATCTTATGGGCGATTAAGAGAAATATAATTTCTTGTTTATCGGCAATATCAACTAATTTAGTAAGATTTTCAGTTGCCTTGTTGCTAATTTTCCCTTCAGGAATGTGGCATTCAATTAATCGCTTCCTCAAGAAAAGATCGGGTGTGCAAAAGTTTTCTGTTAATAATTCCCAATTAGAAGAAGAGGTTATTTCAAAAACTTGACGGTCAACATAACCTGCTCTTTTGGCAGTGGAACGCAACTTGTCAAGGGTTTCTTTATGTTGTAATGGCTCTTCTCCAAATACAAAATAAAAGTTATGAAGGTTTCCTTTTAAGTGAAAGGATAAATCTTTTGCTTGGATCTTCATGGTCTTCTTATCATAACACGGACTGGTTAGAAAACTTTACCCTTCGCCTTTTAAGCTGCGACTTCGTTGCCGGCTCAGTTCGCTGCTCACATACGAATTCATATGCTCTGCGGCTCGTCTTCACTGGCGTTGCGTCGCAACTTGAAATGCTTTGGGTACCGATCATTTATTCTTGGGAAATTGGTGTAAATGAGAGTTGTCGAACGAGCAAAGATGCTGCATCAACTGTTAGATCGTTCCTTAATCGCGTACGTTCGTTATCCGTTGCTAAATAGGCACTTGGGTTAATCGTAAGTTCACGTTCTACCTGTACAGAGGTGGCAGGCACTATTAATTTTCCTTGGCTGTCGGTAAGTTGATAAATAACCTTAAATTTTAAAATAGCACGATTGGGTTGACCATCTGATCCATAAGCCACTGTTCTCTCAGAGAACGCTTGGCTTACCAACGTTAGAGTGACATATTCAAGGGCTTGAGGGTTGCCTTCGGGGATCACTTGTACGCCATTACTAACAAGAGTTTGTTTTAACGAGCGTTGAAAATTATCAAAAGGTTGGTTAGGAGATATCTTCAAGATCTGGAAAGCTTTGGGAATATCGAAGGTACCACGCAGATGAAAACCACAACCTACTAACAAAGCAAATGAAATTAAAAGGTGCAATAATTTTGTAGAGGTTTTAAACATTTTCTTTCACCACTATGTTAATAAGTTTATTTGGAACAATAATAACTTTTTGGAGTTCTTTGCCTGTGATATGACGTTTTACGTTTTCATGTTCTAAAGCAGCTTTTTCTAAAGTTTTATTATCGATTTTAGCAGCCACTGTGATCTGTGCGCGTACTTTTCCATTTACTTGTACAACAACATCCAAGGTTTCTCTTTGCAACGCCTCAAGATCAACTTTAGGCCATGGTTGATTAATAATTGCGTCTTCGTGACCTAAGATCCGCCAGAGTGCATGAGTAATATGAGGGGTAATTGGAGAAAGCATTAAAAGTAGAGCCTCTAAAGCTTCTTTAACGAGCATATGATCTCTTTTTGTTTCGCAATGATAGGCTTGTATGGTATTTAATAACTCCATCATTGCTGCAATGGCAGTATTAAAAATGTGGCGTCTTCCTATATCATCAGTTACTTTTCGAATTATTTCGTGGCAAAATCTTCGAAATTCCTTTTGTATTGCTGTAATGGGAGATCCGCTGGAATTTAATTCTGTTTGCGATTGTCCAACATGTTGTACAACGATTTGCCAAAGGCGCTTTAGAAAACGAAATGCTCCTTCGACACCGGCATCAGACCATTCCAGGGATTGCTCTGGAGGGGAAGCAAACATCAGGAATAAGCGCACAGTATCAGCGCCATATTGTTCTACTAAACTTTGAGGATCAACAGTATTTCCAAGCGATTTGGACATCTTGGCACCATCTTTTAACACCATTCCTTGAGTCAGGAGGCGAGTAAAAGGCTCATCGCTTTGTACTAAACCCAGGTCACGCATCGCTTTATGAAAAAATCGTGAATAAAGTAAATGTAAAATTGCATGTTCTATGCCACCAATGTATTGATCAACTGGGGTCCAGTAGTTTGTTCGTTTATCAAACATTTTTTCGCTTTGATTAGGACAAGCGAAACGCGCATAATACCAAGAAGACTCCATAAAAGTATCAAAAGTATCTGTTTCCCGTTCTGCTGCCTGCCCGCATTTGGGGCAGGTTGTCTTGTAGAATTCGGACATCTTTTTTAAAGGGGATCCTACGCCATCAAAGGCCACTTTCTCAGGTAAAACAACCGGTAATTCATGGAAAGGTACAGGGACTGTACCGCAGCTTTCACAATAAATCATTGGAATAGGGGCACCCCAATATCGTTGTCTGGAAACCCCCCAATCACGTAAACGCCAATGAACTTGTCTTTTGCCGACGTTTTTTTCTGTTAAATATTGCACAATGGCTTTAAAAGCTTCATCGTAGGTTAGCTCATTAAATTTTTCAGAATTAATTAGGATCCCTTTTTCTGTAAAGGCAGATGTTTCTACATGACAATCTGAATTGGCATTTGCGGGTTTGATAACTTGTCGTATGGGTAAATGGTAGATATTGGCGAATTCAAAATCTCGATGATCATGTGCGGGAACCGCCATGATAGCTCCAGAGCCATAATCCATCAGTACATAATTTGCGATCCAAACAGGGATTTCTTGCTGATTGATGGGATTAATAGCTTTAAGCCCAGTGTCTAACCCGCGTTTTTCTATAGTCGCAAGTTCTGCTTCAGCTACCTTAACATTGCGGCATTCACTTAAAAAGTTTGCAATAAGTACATTTTTTTCGGCAAGTTTTAAACTGACAGGATGTTCAGGTGCAAGTGCGAGATAAGTAACACCAAACAGAGTATCGGGCCTTGTGGTAAAGATTTCGATATTCTCTGTTGTTTCCGCGGTGGTTTTAAATTGAATCAAAGCGCCTTCTGCTTTGCCTATCCAGTTTTTTTGCATGGTTTTAACTTGTAAAGGCCATTCAGAGAGTTTATCAAGATCTTGTAACAATTCTTCTGCATAAGCGGTAATTTTTAGAAACCATTGTGGGATTTCACGGCGTTCAACTTTAGCATGAGACCGCCAACCGCGGCCATCAATGACTTGTTCATTGGCTAAAACGGTTTGATCGACCGGATCCCAATTCACCGTTGCATTTTTTCTATAAACCAATCCTTTTTCATATAATTGTATAAAAAACCACTGCTCCCAATGGTAATAATCGGGTTTGCAAGTCGTGATTTCGCGATTCCAATCGTAGCCAAAACCGAGACGTTTAAATTGTTGACTCATATGCGCAATATTTTGGTAGGTCCAGTCTGCAGGCGGAACTTCGTGCTTAATGGCGGCATTTTCAGCAGGTAAACCAAAAGCATCCCAACCAATCGGTTGCAGAACGTTTTTACCTTGCATACGTTGGTAACGGCTAATCACATCCCCAATGGTGTAATTACGGACATGACCTACGTGTAGGGTACCACTGGGATAAGGAAACATGCTAAGGCAGTAAAACTTTTCTTTCAGAGGATCTTCTACTGCTTGAAAAGTTTTATGCAACTGCCAATATTGTTGCGCTTGTTCTTCCACTTTTTTAGGGTTGTATTGTGATTCCACAAGTTTTTACCTAGCCTAGTTTATTTTGAAGTATTTTAGGAAAGCCACAGCATAACATATCAGCGTATATTGATATCAATATATCTAGATATCAATATATTTAGATATCTTAGTTAAAAGTTCAGGGTTCAGGTTCTTGATGGCGTAGAAACAATGGAATGCTATATTTTTATATAGCATTGTAATGATTTTTAAAGATTATTTTTATGAAAATAACTTAGTAATACGACCAGGCAAAATGAAAAAAACTAATAATAGGGTTATTAGTGGCCATAATCCTATCTTGATCCATGGCGTTTCGCCGGTTGCACTATAAAAAGTCCCTTTTAAGACAGTGGCTTCGAATTGAGGTACTGTTGCTTGTAACCTTCCTTGAGGATCAATGATGGCAGTTATACCGCTTGTAGTGGCTCTTAAGACAAAACGACCTGTTTCCAGGGCGCGCATCCTTGCGATTTGGAGGTGTTGATGCGGTCCCCAGGATCCTCCAAACCATCCATCTTCGCTTAAAGTGATAATAGCGTTTGCATTGTGTAAAGTATCTCGTACTAATTCTGGAAAGGCGATTTCAAAGCAGATCAGTGGAGTTAGTTTAAGTTTTCCTGCCATGATGAGATCTTGATTCTGCGGCCCTCTTATGAAACTTGACATGGGTAAATCAAAAAAACCTATTAGTCCTCGTAGCCATTTTTCTAAAGGAACAAAGTCGCCAAATGGTAATAAATGATGTTTATGGTAAACCCCTTGTCCTCTACCCAATGCAATAAGGGAATTGTAATATTCCCCTTGTTTATTGATAACCTGTATACCAGTAATGAGAGTTGTGTTATGAAGGAGAGCCCTATTTTGTAATTCATCAACATAAAACTGAGAATAAGGTAGTGGTAATGGAATAGCGCTTTCTGGCCATAAGATGAGATCAGCATTCCAGGCGTTTTGAGTTAATGTGCCATAGATCCTCTCAGTAGTACCAATAGGATCCGTTTGTGAAAATTTATCGAAGGGTTTTATATTGCCTTGGATCAAGTTCACTGTAAATGTTTTAGGATCTAAATGCGAATAATCGTGCAATTGTAATAAATATCCCACACTCCATATTGAAACCATTAAAATCATGGCTATTAATTTAGAACTTCGTTTTTCTTTAATAAGAGTAACAAGTGCACTACTGTTTAACGCTACTGCTAAAGAAATACCATAAACACTAAGGCAGGGACCGTAACCTTTTAAAAAAGTATCCAGTTGAGTGTAGCCTAAAAATAGCCAGGGAAATCCCGTAAATAGCCAGCTCCTTAGCCATTCAAATAATACCCAACAACAGGGAAAGCCAAAGAGCAAAAATGTTATGGTATTGCCGCGAAAAAATTGTTTTAACACGGCACCTTGTATGGCAATGAACAATGCTAAAATTACAACAAAAAGTGTTGTAATAAGAATAGCCAATGGGACTTCTGTATTGCCATATCGATGAATGCTAATAAACACCCATGAAACACCTATACCGAACATTCCTATGCCATAAGACAATCCAAGCAGAAAAGCCTTTTTTGTAGATGAACTGTGATATTGCCATAACCACAGTAAGATGGCAGGAGATAGAAGGCCTAAGGGCCATATATTGAAGGGAGCAAAAGCACCTGGTAATGTTGTGCCGGCCAAAAAAGCTGCTAGATATAAACGTAATGTAGAGTTAAGCAATGTTATACCCTTCGCACTTGAATTTTAGGCGTTATGAAAAAAATTGTATCCTACGCTTAGTGCCCCTATGAATGCAATGTTAAAAAAGACAGTATAAAAAACCAGTATTGGTGGTTGTGGTTTGTGCCATCTTCTTTTTTTTGAACTGATTGAGTCAAGTAAGGTCGAATTAGTTAAATGTGAAATACTAATCTATTTAGGAGTAGTTACCATGCGCGCAAATAAGAAGAAAGAATTTAAAATTCCTAATACTCAAGGTCTTTTTTCTAAGAAAATAAAGGAAGAAAAGTTAAGGATATTCCGGCCAAAAACTTTAAAGAGAGAAGAAGACGAAGCAGAAAATTTAATTCGCAGTAAAATAGATGTTCGTATTATTCCCCCGCCTTTTGCGGGTGAAATAATGGAAGCAAAACATGCACGTCAACAATTAAAAGAAACCATTATTAAAATGTTAAGGGTGGTTCGGTTAAAAAAAGAATTCAGCAGGTTAAGAATTCCTTATCGTAATGACAGTGAATCTTTAACGAATTATTACAGGAGGTTGAATAGTAAGATGAGCATTTTACTTAATCCTAAAAAAGCTGAAAAATTGCAACAAAAGGACTTTGTACAACGCGGATTGGTAATAAGCTTAAAGGCAGCGTTAGAAAAACGTAAAAGATCTCTAAAAAATTATCCAAAAGAACGAAAAGAATTAATAAAAAAACCTGAATTGGTGATAAAGAACAAAATGGAAGGAACCTCAGCAGATGCCATTAAAGAGAGAATTTTAAGTAATATCATGTATCATATTCATCCTCCTTTTGCAGGGGATAGGGCAGGGCAAGAGGCTTATAATGTGTTGCGAGAAATAATTAAAAAATCCATGTTAGATTTGAGATTGTCACATGAAGCATGGAATAAGAGGGAGAGGTTACTTTCGGTGATTGATATTCAGCTCCTTCCTCAGAAAGAAAATGAAACCAGCCACCAATATTATAAAAGGCTTAAACTGCATTTGCCAAACAAATTGCATAAACTAAAAAATCCAATGGTGATATTAAAAATGCAACAACGTGCACTTAAAACAAAAAAAGCCAGATTATTAGTAGAGGTTTGTAAAATTATTGATTTACTTGAAGCTGAACAAAGAAATAATAGAACAAAACTAAGAAAAAGTAAAAATAAAACATTAGGTACATATATTGAGAAGTTAAAATCTTTGCAAGCGGTATCTACCGCTTTGGATACACCAATTGCAAAACTTGGAGAATTAAGAGGCAATGTGCGAGGTTTAACACATGAAATAGATGGTTTTCAAAAGCGGGTTGGGAAAATTAAGGCTTCTATTGCCTTGTTGGTTCCTGGTTTAGCGATTGCAAAAAAACAAAGGAACGCTTGCAACACGTGTGGTCGTAATAACAATTTAAAAGGTCCTAAGATGATTAAGAAGTGCTAAAGGATCTGTTTTTGCCGATAATAGAATAATTAACTATATAAAGAGTATAGGAATTTATACATGGTATAGGGATTTTGAATGAATAGATTTTTCTTGCTCTTCTTATCGCTAGCAACCTTAATTTATTTAAACCTTGAAGGTATTGAAAAGATGGTCGGAAGACCAGGCATTCATATGTTTCACAAAGATGTGCAAATTCATGTATCAGAGTTGTCTCACGATAATGAATTTGTGATTGTTGGAACGTATTTTTATAAAATTTCTCCTGAAACAAGAGATGCTAAGCGGGAAAAGATTTATAAAAAGTCGAAAGAGATTTTTTTAAATCTAGACCATGAAAGAACAGAAAGGATCCCTCATATCTCCCATCGTATGTGGATTACTAAGTCAGACAATCCTAAAGAAGCACCACAAGATAGACTTGAATTATATATTCGAAGTTTGAATAGATTGGATCCAAGACAAAATTGGCAGCATATGTTTTGGTGTGTGGATAAAAAGGCAATTCCAGAGACGGTAAAATTTATTGAAAATTCTGGAATACCTATAGAAATCCATGAGGTGGGGGAAATCTATCAAAAAATGCGCGCAAAACATCTTTTTGATGCTTTTTATCAAAATAATTTAATATCATTAGCTGCAGACGTTTTAAAGCAAAATATAGTTTATCTTTTTGGTGGGGTCTATTCAGATATTGGTCTTATCTTTCACAAAGACATCACTCCATATTTAGATGCATACGATTATATTTTTATTTCAACTGTGGAATATATTGATCAATCTTTTTTTGGATACAAAAAACATGACACTATTTTTAACGCCTACCTAAATAATTTAGATTCTTTATATCGTTTTAAAGAGGGCGCCAAGGTAATGCCGCCTCCCTACCTTGCTGGTGTGCTTTTGTTAAGATGGGTTGGTCCTGCGCATCTTACAGCGGCATTTGATAATTATTGCCAAGAATCGAATAGAGTTTTGTTTGTACCGATGCTTGGTAGTACATTAGTGCGATTAACCAATCTTAATTCTTGGATTGGCGCTACTTATGGCAATAAAAAGATTTATGAAAGCCACTTAGATATCTTTTCAATAGGTCCATAAAAAACACCAGATCAAAAGTAGTTATTTAACTATGATTTTTTTGATAAAAGCTGGTTGAATAATGTGTCTGTCTTTTATTTGTATTTTTTTATAATGGTATTGTCATTATTTTTAAATTATTTCATAATGATTATTGTGGTTTACTTTCCAAGGGGGGACGGGATTATGTCTAAGCATTTGGTACAAATGAATGTTAGTGATAAGACCTTGCATAAAGTACAACGTCTTCAAGAAATGGGAGATTTACCCAATAGAACCACGGCAATTAAGTTAGCAGTGGATGTAGTTGATGTGTTGGCGTCTACTTTAAGTCAAGGGGGAAAAATTTATATTGTGAACGCAAATGGGGAACAACAAGAACTGTTGGTTCCCGGGTTTAGCAAGGATATGGCTGATGGCTAAATCTACATGTAATAAGGGCATTAGAACATGGACTTTAAGGATAAAGAAAACACACAAGATATTGGATCTGGCGTAGAAAGCAGCTTAGATTTTAAAGATCGCGATCTTTCTCCAAAAGATAAGCTACAATTTGCAAAATGGGTACTTAGGGGTATTTTTATTGTCTTGATTATTAGCATTGGCATTTGGCTTTATCAACAATCTTGTGGAGAAATCTTATTGGAGATTTTTAGGACTGGGTTATTACCAATAGCCTCTTTTGTAATAGGCGATTATTTCGGGAGCAGAGGTAGGTGAAAATAGCTATTTTGTCTCGACGCGCGAGATTATATTCCACACAACGGTTAGCGGAAGCTGCAAGATCACGTGGGCATGAAGTGATGATTGTTGATACTTTACGTTGTTATATGAACATTGCTTCTCGTAAGCCTTCTATTCATTATAGAGGTAAGCGTTTAGAGGGTTTTGATGCAGTCATCCCTAGAATTGGCGCTTCAATTACTTTTTATGGTACTGCTGTTTTGCGCCAATGTGAAATGATGGGAATTTTCCCTGTTAATGAGTCGGTCGCGATTTCTCGTTCACGTGATAAATTAAGATCATTGCAGTTGTTGGCACGTAAAGGCATTGGTTTACCTATAACTGGTTTTGCACATTCGCCTGATGATACGCAAGATTTAATTCGCATGGTGGGGGGAAGTCCATTAGTTATAAAATTATTAGAAGGAACTCAAGGTATGGGAGTTGTTTTGGCGGAAACCCCAAAAGCCGCAGAAAGTGTGATTGATGCCTTTGCTGGGCTTAAAGTGAATATTTTAGTGCAGGAGTTTATTAAAGAAGCAGAATGTAGTGATATTCGGTGTTTTGTGGTAGGTGGTAAAGTTGTTGCAAGTATGAAGCGTCAAGCAAGGCCTGGAGAATTCCGTTCGAATTTACATCGAGGGGGAACCAGCAGCTCAGTTAAGATCAGCCCAGAAGAACGTTCTACAGCAGTTCGAGCCGCTCGCATCATGGGTTTAAATGTGGCGGGAGTGGATATTCTGCGTTCAAATCATGGGCCAGTTGTATTGGAAGTAAATTCTTCTCCTGGTTTAAGAGGGATAGAAACCACAACTGGTATTGATGTTGCAAGCAAGATCATTGATTTTATTGAACAGAATGCCAAACCCAATAACACACGTACTAAAGGAAAGGGCTAACCAATTATTTTATGCGGACATCATATTGGTTTTTAGGCTTAGGCTTTGGTTTTGTTAAAACTCTCTGTACTAAGTCAACCTCTGGTAAGAGCTCTGGAGTGTAAATCTCTGGTTTTTGTATGCAATAAATCATTGCTTTTACTTTTTTATAATGAACTTTCCACTCAAGATATATCGATTTTACATCTCTTGTAATATTACTCATTGTTCCCTCTTCATTCTAAGAACCCTATCCTTAGTGCCCTTATGATATTTATTCTTTTATAACTCCTAAGGAGGAATGTTAACAAAAATTTTTTAACTTTACAATTAAAAATTATGTTTTCTCAAAAGATCTTAAAGATAGATCAGATAGTTGAGAGGCTTATTATTTTTTTATACAATTTTTAAATTAAATATGTTATGTTTGGACTTCATTCTTAGCAAAGGATGTAAGTTGTAAAGTCTTGGAAAATACAAGGAATTAGCAATTCTAAGAGCTGCTACACGGGGTTGGCCGCGCATAAATTTGAAGAGTTTAAAAAAATTCTCTCCTAAAGCTAGTGAAGCAAGTATGTACTACGGTTTAGATTATTTATTTTTTAAAGTTTGTTCTTCAATAAGTATTTCATCAATAATTTTCCCTCCTTGATCTATACATTCGTCAGGAGAATTGGCTTTAACTTTTCTACCTTTGCGATCAACACACTTCACTTTTTCATATACTGATTGTTCTTCAACGATTATCTTTCCATCGGGTCCTTGGCGTTTTTGTACAGATTGATTTTCTACCCAATTCTCGCCGCTTTTAGTGACATCGTAGGTAACAACGCGTTCTTTTGTAGCACAACCTACTATTAGGAGTGTCATAGAAGTGGTTATTAAGGCTGAAAGAATATGCCTGATATATTGATGTTTCATAACTAATGCCTCCTTTTTAAATGAATTAAAAATTAAACATTTTTTATAATTTCAGCATGACTGATATTGTGCGAGGTTGTCAACTCTTATAGTAATAAGTTATAAAACTAATTTTTTATAATTGTTTTAGGGGCATAAATCGCTGAGAGCAATTTTGTTAAAATTTGACATGTAGGATCCCTATTTTAATTAATCTCTTTAACTTTAGTAGCTAAGATTTTAAATAGACCAATCAGTAAACACCGGAACTGATAAATGAATACTTTCCCTATTTAATAATTCCATAAATGTGCGAATTCTTATTTAAATTGATTTTGCTAATTATCGATACCTTACTATATTTATAAAAAGTAAAGAATTTACTAAGCAGAAGCTATAAATGAATCGTTTACTGAAAGGGATTTTAATTCTACTTATAATTTTAACTCCGCTTTTCTTATTATTTACTTATAAGCTTTCTTACAAGAAATCTACTTTAGAGCCATTGCCATTATATGTAATATCATTAAGAGAAGATCGATGGCAGTCTTTCTTAAATCGTTGGCATACTACTTTAGCATGGGAAGAAAAAATACTATCCCCTCATTTTTGGAGAATTTTTGACGCTCCTTTAACTATTTTAACCGAAAAATGGGCAGCTACCGATGGCAGACAGATTGCTATGGGTGATCCAAGATTAAGAATTGAGCCTTATAAATATGGACGGGAGCCCCCGCATCTTATGCGGCGTGGAGAAGTAGGATGTTTTGATTCACACGTTAGAATATGGAAAGATATAGTACAAAAAAATATCCCTCTAGCTTTAGTATTCGAAGACGATGCCAATTTTTCTCTGGAGCGAGATGGTCACAAATTAAAAGAATGGGTAGAGCAATTTAAAAACAAAGGAATGACCAATAATTACGATCTTTTATTTGTAGGATATATTGTATTCTTCCCAACTGGAAAACCAATTAGCTCCAATTTACATGAAGTGGATTTTTCTCGCTATACTCAACAGCACGTCACTCACGGTATGCTGGTTACTCAAAGTGCAGCAAAAAAGTTATTAGAAAAATTAACACTCCCTTACCCATTACCCGTGGATTTTTATATTGCTGAACTCGTTAGAGCAAAGGTATTACGAGCTCTCCAAGTTATGCCTTATTCTAGTGCTATTTCTGTGGTATCGACAGAAGATTCCGACACCCGTGCTATTCAATAAGTACTTATTTATTTTTCAGTTAAATACCAAAATCTATTATTCGTATAAACATTAAGATTATTTTCCTTAGCAAATTGAGTGACTGCTTGACCCACTCCAGAATCCTCCCCCCATATCCAGTCATCTCCACATATGATCCCATGCCCTTTAACAAAGGGAAACCACAAATATAAATCTTCTAAGACTGCTTCATAAGTATGAGTTGCGTCTAAATATATTAAATCGGGGGATATTCTTAGAGTATTAGCAGCAGTAGAACTTTCCATACGTACGGGAATTATTTTATGAGTCAAGCCTAAATGAATAACATTTGATAGAAATTGATCATATAATGTTTCTAAAATTTTAGGATCATGCTCTTCATTTGGTGAGCCCTCCCAGGTATCTACAGCATATATTTTGCCATCATCAGGAATAAGGCTAGCCATATGTCGCGTTGAAGCACCCATCCAAGCACCAATTTCAATAATAATTTTAACATGACGACTTTTTATAAGCTTTTCAATTTCTGGGCCGTTTGTGTACCACCCATGATTATTAAAACGCATTAATTTTGCGCTTCTATAAGGTTCGGGTAGTTCGCTTAAATTAGTTGAATCTGCAAAAATATTTAAAGAGTAAAGACTACTAAAAGAAGTAATAATGAAAATCTTTATTATGGCATTAATAATTCTATGATTCATCATATGAGACTCCTTGGAATTCAGCTTTCATGTCCGTTTAGTGCCCTTCTTTATTTTAGGGAAACAACTTGTAAAAGATGAATGCGTCGCGTATCAGCACGCAATATTTTGAAGCGGTATCCATGCATTTCTACAGATTCTCCTCGTTTTGGTAGGTGGCCAAATTCTCGGGTAATAATCCCCCCGATTGTATCCGCATCTTTGGTTTCTAAATTGGCATTGAAAAATTCGTTAAACTCATCGATAGGTGTTAGCGCCTTCACAATGTAAACATTCTCATTATATTTTTTAATTCGTTGGTCATCATCGGTATCATACTCATCTTCAATATCTCCGACGATTTGTTCTAGGACATCTTCGATAGTAACAAGACCTGTAACACCTCCATATTCATCCACCACCACAGCCATATGATTGCGATTTCTGCGGAATTCTTGTAATAATACATCCAATCGTTTGCTTTCTGGCACAAATACAGCTGATCTTAATACTTCTCGGATATTAAAAGGTTTGGTTTCAAAAGCATAAGATAGTAGATCTTTTGCTAATAAAATTCCTAAGATTTCGTCTTTATTTTCACCTATTACAGGAAAGCGTGAATGGACAGTGGTAATAACAATCGGTAAAATTTGATCCAAAGGCATGTCTTGTTCAATAACTATCATGTGAGAGCGCGGGATCATAATATCTCTAACTCTTAGCTCGGGAACTTGTAGTATTCCTTCGATCATACCCAATGCATTTGGATCGAGTAGTCGTCTTTCTGTCGCATCTCGCAAAATTTCTACTAATTCATTTCGATCCCTGGGTTCTCCAGCTAAAACCTGGCCTATTTTTTCTAACCAAGATCGTGTTGGGTATTGTGAAGTCTGTAGTTCATCACTCATAGTTTAAATATTTCTCCGTAAGGGGGTGGAAAATTGAGTTGAAGTAAAATTTCTGTTTCTAAGCTTTCCATCTCTATAGCTTCTGTTTTAAGTTCATGATTATATCCTAATAGGTGGAGTATGCCATGAACCACCATATGTGCCCAATGTGCTAAGAGAGGCTTGTGATATTTTTTGGCTTCTTCTTCTATGATAGGAGCACAAATAATAATATCGCCTAAGAGATTGCTGGCAATGCCGGGAGGTATTTCGTATGGAAATGACAGCACGTTGGTTGCACCTCTTTTTTTTCGATATTGCCAGTTAAGATCAGCACTTTCCTCTTCATCAACAATACGGATAGTTAACTCGGCAGTGTCGATGCGTTGCCATAAAGTTAAACTTACCCACTCTCTGAATTGAGCGGGATGGGGTAAGGTTTTAGCGAGGCTCGCAATTTGTAATTCAAGTTCAATGCTCACAATGATCCCCAGTATCATTTTTCCTTTTTTCGTATTTTTCGTAAGCTTCTATAATTTGTTGTACAACGGGATGTCTTACTACATCACTTGATTGAAAAAAAGTAAAGCTTATGTTTGGAATGCCTTGTAACATTTTGATAACTTGTTTTAAACCGGATGGTCTTCCCTTTAAATCGATTTGCGTAATATCCCCTGTAATTACGGCAGTGGAACTAAATCCCAAGCGTGTTAAAAACATCTTCATTTGTTCTATTGTGGTATTTTGACCTTCGTCTAAGATAATAAAAGCATCATTTAAGGTGCGGCCTCTCATATAAGCAAGTGAAGCAATTTCGATAACTTGTCGTTCTAGTAATTTTGCAACACGTTCAAACCCAAGCATTTCATAAAGCGCATCATAGAGCGGTCGTAAATAAGGATCAATTTTTTGAGTAATGTCGCCAGGCAAAAAACCTAGGCGTTCCCCTGCTTCTACAGCGGGACGAACCAAAAGGATCCGACGAATTTTTTCCTGTTCTAATGCGGAAACAGCGCAGGCAACGGCTAAAAAAGTTTTACCTGTTCCTGCTGGGCCTATTCCAAAATTGACATCGTGATTTAAAATATTTTGTACATATCGCATTTGGTTTTGAGAACGGGGTAAAATTTCCCCTTTACGTGTTTGTAAAGAGACTTCATTGTCCGCAACAGCGGTGGTGGTAGGGCTTGTCATATCTTCCAGGGTGCCTGCCCCTTGTTGTTGCAAAGTAAGGTGTATTTGTGTGGGGGTAAGCTCTATGCCTTGGCCTGTTTTATGATAGAGACTTTTTAATACAAGGCTCGCGATTTGAATAGATTTTTCTTTTCCAACCAGTTGAAACACATTCCCCCGATTGGTAATTTCAATCTTTAAACGCCGTTCAATTTGCCTTAGGTGTTCATCAAAACGACCACATAAGTTTACCAATCGACGATTATCAATGGGCGTTAATGTTACATTACACGAGTGTACTGATTCGCTCAATTAAGTATCTTTAACCGCTCCTTTGCGGTGCCTCCCTATATAAATAAGCATAACCCGGAATTTAAGCTTAAGCTACCCATTTTCCTCGTAAAGTATTAGCAATAACAT
>CADEGZ010000035.1 GCA_902827015.1 uncultured Pseudomonadota bacterium | reverse complement strand
CAATTAAGGACAATTAAGGACAATTAAGGACAATTAAGGACAATTAAGGACAATTAAGGACAATTTTTACGTTTTTATTAAATAATGGCAACCCAAATTCAATAAGCTTCAGTATAAACATCCTTGATATATCATTAATATATTAATTAAATTTTGGTCAAAACCAAGAATCCTCTTTTAATTTTTGTTCCACGTGGAACATTTTACATTTTTCGCCCTTTGCCTTCTTCAAGCAGGGTTTTTATAAAAAATTACTTTAATACCTTTAAACCTCTTTCTAAGATAATAACACTAGCATAATTAACCAGATGGTCTTTTTTGAGCTGAGGCGAAAAATGCAGCTTTTCCCTTTGTTTTGCGGGATGTCGCGACCATGGTGGTAATGAGCGCCAAGGACAGGATGTCCGTTCCCAAAAAACAAAGGGAAAAGCTGCATTTTGGGGTATCCGGATAGTCACATATTAACTTTATCCTGCTTTTTATGCGTTAATTTCGCAAATACTATAAGCTAATTATTTAGATCCCGTTCTCTTTAAAATCAACCGACTTTATTAATGTTCTAAAAAAAATGGCTTAAAACGTCTTTTTATCAAAAAATTGTTAAATAATCCCCAAGTTACGACCCCCACCCACCTTTTATGATACTTTTTTCCGATTTTTTCAAAACAAGAAAAATAAAAATATGTACCACACAAAATGTTCCACGTGGAACATCTTATAAAAATTTAAGTTTTTGATGATTTATCTAAAGCTGGGAGGTTATTCGGCCGTTTTTTACTTGAAAGAGGCTGTGCTCTTTCTCTTTTAACAATTCAGTCAGGCTTGTTTCCTCTATACTCGTAATCAATACTTGTCCGCCCAAACGGGATAATGACTCTATTAATAACTTACTTGATCCTTTATCGAGCTCGGCATTCAAATCGTCTATCAAAAAAACACAATGTCGTTGATGCCGACGGTATAATAATAAAGCTCTGGCCATTAAAAGAGCACAAACAAACAACTTTAATTGGCCACGCGATAAAACGTTTTTTGCTAAGTTTTCTCCAATCAATATTTCCAAATCCGCTCGCTGTGGGCCTACAGTGGTATATTTCCACAACCGATCACGTTCTAGAGAACGCTCTAATGCCTCTTGCAAAGAGTACTCGGATTGCCAACCTGGTTGATATTGCAAAAAAATCGGTTTATCCAAATTTAAAAGCCCAGAGACGATCTCCGAAAAAATAGGCACGAGTTCCCTTAAAATTGTCTGTCTTTGGCAATGAATAGCTTCTCCAAACTCTACAAACTCCTTATCCCAAGCGCGCACACCTACAGCAAAAGCCTTAGCTTCCTTTAACGCCGCATTTCGTTGCAAAAGAACGCGTTTAAACCGTTGCCAAACCGGATAAAATGAATGTTCCACGTGGAACATCACCCAATCTAGAAATTGTCTTCTAAATTGGGGGGCAGCCTCCAAAATAGCATAGCTATCACTATTAATAAGCTGAATTGGCAGGGTTTGTGCTAGAAGCGCGATAGAATGACAGTCTTCTTCGGCCAATCTTATTTTGATGCCACCCCCTTGATGCCGCTCTACACCAAGACGAATGAGTTCTCTTTGATTGTTTTCACACCTAGAAGCAGCAACACCTGAAACTTGGCAAATTTTTTGGCCAAAGGTAATTATTTGGCGAGACTGGTGGGCTCTAAAAGATCGCCCAGTGGTTAAAACATACACCGCCTCTAAGAGGCTGGTCTTTCCACTACCATTTTCACCTCCCAAAATATTAAAGTGGGGATTAAAAGTTAAATCAACGGCATGTAAGTTTCGTAAATGTGTAATGCTTAATGAATTCAACTGCATATTATACTCTTCGCACTTGAATTTTATGCGTTGTTGCAACACTCATTCGCGTCCTCATGTACTTTTATGTACACTCCGGGCTCTCTCTCGTGTTGCGCCTAGCCTAAAATCCGATTGCGAAGAGTATATACTCTTTCGCACTTGAATTTTATGTAGGCGCGGGATTAAATTCTCATCGGCATAATAACATAAGTGCAGTTTTGTGCGCCAACACCTTCAATACGGGCACTACTGTTTGAATCTGAAAAAATAAATTTAATATCTTCTGTTTGAATAACGTTTAAAAAATCAATTAAATACTTAACATTAAAACCAATTTCAAGGTCGTTTCCGACATAATCAATTTCAATATCTTCTTCAACTTCGTCTTGTTCGGTATTTGTTGCCAATATTTTTAAACATCCGTTTGTGATGCGCAAACGAACCCCTCTAAACTTATCGCTAAACAAAGCAGCCGCTCTCTGGAATGCTTCCTTTAATACATCGCGTCGCCCTGTCAAAACTTTGTCGCCATCTTTTAAAATAATACGCTCATAATCTGGAAAACGGCCATCAAGCAACTTAGAAGTTAACTGTACTTCTGAAGTAATTGCTCGAATATGATTCTCTCCCAAAATAATTTCCACCATTGCTTCACTTTCACTTAATATTCTTTGCAATTCTAGTATTCCTTTGCGAGGAACAATGGCACGTGCTGTGTTTGTTTCTTGCGATAACAGTGCGATTTTACCAAAAGCAAGTCGATGACCATCTGCCGCAACACCGTATATATGATCATTCTTAACTTCTAATAACATTCCATTCAAATAATATCGAACATCTTGTTCTGCCATCGCAAAACAGGTCTGCTCGATTAACGATTTTAAATGCCGCTCTGTTATCGAAAACTTAAACTTTCCGATTTCTTCATTCAAGCTTGGAAATTCACCAGCAGGCAACGTGGATAGCGTAAAACGGCTACGTCCTGCTCGTATCGTGATACGATCTTGTTCTTGTAAGACCGTCAAAGCTTCCCCTTCTGGTAAGGCTTTACAAATATCCATTAATTTTCGAACAGGCGCTGTAACTGTCCATTCTTTATCTACAGAAACACCCAGATTTCCCTTAGCCACCAGTTCAACTTCTTGATCGGTGGTTGTAAGAAAAAAATGACTTCCTTGGATTCGAATTAAGACATTTAATAGTATTGGTGTAAGTTGCGATTGTTTTCGTTCAACCACACCAGCAACTGCTCGCAGTGGTCTTAAAAAAGCCTCTCGCTGAACTGTAAAACGCATAAACCAATTTCCTAAGTGGATAAAGTCCGAACAAGATTAGAAAAATCTTCAGCAATATCTGTTCCCGACGCTACAAGCTGTTTAATTAATCGGCACGCATGTAAAACTGTTGTATGATCGCGTCCACCAAAAGCATCGCCAATCTCAGGCAGACTGTGATTGGTAAGTTCTTTACATAAAGCCATGGCAATTTGCCTTGGCCTGGCAACAGAACGACTACGCCGCTTAGAAAGCAACTCGGAAACCTTTATCTTATAATATTCACAAACTGTCTTAATAATATTATCAATAGACACCAACTTCTCTTGCAAAGCCAACAAATCTTTTAATGCCTCTTGAACAAAGTCTAATGTAATTGAACTTCCCGTAAAATGCGCATTCGCAATGACTCTTTTTAATGCCCCCTCTAATTCTCGAACATTGGCCCGTATGCGCTTGGCAATAAAAAAGGCTATTTCTGGTTGCAACTCGATATTAGATTGCTCTGCCTTGTTCATCAAAATAGCAACCCGAGTTTCTAGTTCTGGTGGTTGTACAGCAACGGTTAAACCTGCCCCAAATCGCGACTTTAGACGCTCCTCTATTCCACTTAATTCTTTAGGGTAACGATCGGAAGTGAGAATAATTTGTTGCTGTCCTTCTAATAATGCATTAAAGGTATGAAAAAACTCTTCCTGAGAACGCTCTTTCCCTGAAAAAAATTGAATATCATCAATCAGTAACGCGTCTACAGAACGGTACCGCCGCTTAAATTCATTAATGGCGTTTGCTTGCAATGCTTTCACCATATCTGCAACAAAACGTTCGGAATGAAGATAAATCACTTTTGCTCCACCCTTTTTACTTTTGTTACTGATAATAAAATTTCCCACCGCCTGCATGAGATGTGTTTTTCCAAGCCCTACCCCCCCATACAAAAACAGCGGGTTATAAGCTTCCCCAGGGTTTTCGGCAACTTGCATTGCTGCCGCACGAGCCAATTGGTTAGATTTGCCTTCTACAAAACTTTCAAAGGTAAAGGTGGGATTTAAATTACTTTGATACAAATCATTCTTTCCACCCTCATCAATACCCAAAGCATGAGAAGAAGAACCTTTTCTCTCTAAAACAGCTACTGGAGAGATGGGATTTGCAAAGCTCCCATTAGAACGTTTTGTACCCACCACCAATGATATCTCAGTAAACTGACCCTCACCTAGGTTACGCAGTACCGTTTCTATAGTTGATAAATACTGGTGTTGAACACCATCTAAAACATATTGGTTCGGCGCAAATAATACGATCTGCCCTTCATGGGTTTCCTCTACCTGAAGCGGGCTAATCCACTGACTAAATTGCTGCTGTGGAATTTCAATACGTAGACGTTCTAAGCATTGCTGCCATAGAGAAACCTGCACAGAGCCACCTCTTTCTAATATCTAGTTAACCCAAATAATCTGCCTCTATACCCTAAGGGTACATGGACCCCTCAGTCTATACGCGTCGGGGGTACAGATCTAGCTGTATACAACCTGTTAGAAAAAAGAACTAAAAGCTGTGGATAAAACTCTTTGCGCGCCTTTTTCTAAACAACTCTTTTTTATCCACAGTTTACCCTAGCCTTTATCTCTTTGTTACCCACAGCATAAAATTTATGTATCATGCTGTTTTTAAAAGATTTTTTGAGTTTTCCACCGATTTCTCTCTTTATTATTACAACAATAATCTACAAATTATTTAATAATTATTTTATTATTGTATCGGCTCTTTGCTTAACAACAAAACTTTTAGAAAACTACAAGCTTTCCTTAAGTATTAAGCAATCAATTTAACCTATATAGACTATTTGACAGCGCACAGAACATCAGATACAGTTACCGTTCTCACTGTTGGACGAAAAAACCGGGGTATTCATGAAAAGAACCTATCAACCAAGTACACTTTGCCGTAAACGTAAACATGGGTTTTTGGTTCGAAGCCGAACCAAGGGCGGGCGTCTTGTTTTAAAAAACCGACGTCAGAAAGGTCGCAAGCGGTTGGCCGTATAGGTTTTGATCACGCCAAAGTTTAAGTTTACTAAAGCAAATAGGCTACAGACTCCGGCAGAGTACCAAGCTGTTTTTAATCAGCCTATTAGTTCGCGGTCGCCTTATTTTACGGTCCTGGCTCGCCCCAATAATCGCGAGTGTGCAAGGTTGGGTATAATCGTCGCCAAGCGTTTGGTAAAACGAGCAGTTCATCGTAATGTCATTCGGCGTTCGATTCGAGAAGCTTTTAGAGTTAATCAGAGAGAGTTATCTGGTTTGGATATCGTTGTGTTGGTGCGACGCACACTTAAAAATGATGTGCGCCCCAACACTTTTTATGATTGTTTAAAACAACAATGGAAAGAATTAAGAAGTTCATAGCAAAGAGCTTAATTACCCTTATTCAAGGCTATCAATATTGTATAAGCCCAATATTGGGAAATTGTTGCCGGTTTTATCCCAGCTGTTCTTGGTATGCAAAGATTGCCATTGAACGTTTTGGTATTTTAAAAGGCGGGATATTGTCGATTCAGAGAATGGTAAAATGCCACCCTTGGCACCAGGGTGGAGAAGACTTCGTTCCACCTAAGGAGTGAATGTGAACACGCAAAATATTCGATTTTTTCTGTTTGCTGCATTAATGCTAATCAGCATGTTGCTTTATAATGCATGGCAACAGGAACATAAGGAACCTGTGGTTTCAAAAAGTTTTTCCGTTACTGATCAAAAGTCTGCATCCTTAAATGCAAACACTATGGACGACAAGGATATTCCACAAACAGCTACTAATACCAAAGAAACAACATCTTCTGAAGAGACGACATTTTCTTATCATCCTGAACGCCATGTTCAAGTAAAAACAGATGTTTTAAATTTGACCATCGATAAATTGGGTGGGGATATTGTTAAATTAATCTTACCTAGATTTGCAGAAGATCAAAAAACATATGGAGAAGGCTATTTATTGTTAGATCAATCTCCTAAGAGATATTACATTGCACAATCTGGGCTTGCGAGTGTTCATGGGCCAGATATACGAGGTGTTGGTAGGGGTAAGCTCGAGGCATCGCAAAAGATCTATCAATTAGAAGATAACCAAAATGAATTAACTGTAGATCTTAAAACACATACACATCAAGGTGTGGAAATCACTAAACGATTTTTGTTCCATAGAGGCTCTTATGTTATTAATGTGGAATATCTGATCCATAATAAAAGTAACGAGCACTACAAAGGAAACTTTTATGCGCGCTTAAAACGTAAAGATCAGGATGAATCCGGTGGCGGATTTTTAGGTATACAAACCTTTACAGGCGCGGCCATTCATACACCAGAAACCCCCTATAAAAAAATTAGCTTTAAGGATATTCAGGAAAAACCCTTAGAGCAGTCTATGCAAGGAGGCTGGGTGGCAATGGTAGAGCATTACTTTGTAAGTGCTTGGATCCCTCCGAGCGAAGATACTTGCACTTATCAAACGAATAAATTAGAACAAGGAATTTATAGTGTTGGATTGGTAGAGCCTGCTATTGATGTTGCCCCAGGGCAGGAAAAAAAGGTTTCGGCAAAATTATACGCAGGACCAGAAATTACCGAAGATTTACAACAACTTGCTCCAGGGCTTGAATTGGCCGTGGATTATGGGATTTTATGGCCAATTTGCCAGCCTATTTTTTGGCTGTTAAAGAAAATTTATCACTTTACGGGAAATTGGGGCTTGGCAATTATTATCATTACAATTGTCATTAAATTATTGTTTTATAAATTATCTGCAACCAGTTATCGTTCTATGGGAAATATGCGTAAGTTGCAGCCAAGACTAGAAGCATTAAAAGAGCGATATGGCGATGACAAGCAAAAGTTTAGTCAAAGCGTGATGGAGTTGTATAAAAAAGAAAAAATTAATCCATTGGGAGGATGTTTTCCTATTTTAGTGCAAATTCCAGTTTTTATTGCGTTGTATTATGTTTTATTGGGTAGTGTGGAATTGCGGGAGGCCCCTTTTATTTTTTGGATCACAGATCTTTCTGCCAAAGATCCTTATTATGTGTTACCCATTTTAATGGGGGCTAGTATGTTGGTTCAGCAAAAGTTAAACCCAGCACCTGCTGATCCAATACAAGCTAAAGTAATGATGCTTATGCCGATTATCTTTACGGTGCTCTTTTTGAGTTTTCCGTCGGGGTTGGTTTTATATTGGTTTGTTAATAACGTGCTATCGATTGCGCAGCAGTGGTTTATTTCAAGAAAAATAGAACTCGCATCGAATTCACATGCAGCAAAATGAAGATACAATTGTGGCTCAGGCAACCCCGCGAGGGCGAGGGGGCATTGGTGTTGTTCGGGTCTCAGGATCTCACACTACGTTTATTGCTAAGCAAATTTTAGGCAAAGTTCCACAACCAAGGCAGGCGGAATATTTGCCGTTTTTAGATAAAAATGGTGAGTTGCTTGATCAAGGTATTGCGTTATTTTTTAAAGCACCCAATTCATTTACAGGGGAAGATATTTTAGAACTGCAAGGGCATGGTGGCCCCTTCATTATGGATTGTTTAATAGAAGAGGTGGTAAAGGCGGGTGCACGACTGGCAGAGCCTGGAGAATTTTCATTACGCGCTTTTTTAAATAATAAAATAGATCTAACACAAGCTGAAGCGATTGTAGATTTAATTAATGCTTCCTCTAAAGAAGCTGCTAAGAGTGCTTTGCGTACTTTGCAGGGCATTTTTTCTAAAAATATAGAAGAGATCCAACAAGAACTTATTAAGCTTCGTATGTATGTTGAGGCCGCTATAGATTTTCCAGAAGAAGAAATCGATTTTTTAAGTGATGGGATTGTAAAAGGGATGTTACAGAGCCTCATTGACCAAGTAGAGGGCGTTATCGCTAAAGCACACCAAGGCTCACTTATGTCTGATGGAATTAAAGTGGTCATTATTGGGCGGCCTAATGCAGGAAAATCCAGTCTTTTAAATGCACTTACCGGTTATGAGGCAGCCATTGTGGCAGATATTCCTGGAACGACTCGAGATGTATTGCGAGAGCATATTTCTCTGGACGGCCTTTTAATACAGTTGGTTGATACAGCTGGGTTAAGAATAAAAGCCGATCTTATAGAGCAGGAAGGGATTAAAAGAGCGCTAAAAGAAACCACATTTGCGGATCACATAATTATTGTGGTGGATGGCACTACGACCCATGAAACTGATCCAAAACGATTGTTTCCAGAATGGGCAGATAAAATCCCAAAAGAAACGGGAATTACAGTTTTATATAATAAGGTTGATTGTTTAAATATTCCTCCATTTATTGAGCAAAAAGAAAATTATCATGTGGTGGCGATTTCTGCTAAAACCGGTGCGGGACTCTTAGAGTTTCGTAAACACTTAAAAAACAGTGTTGGGTTTTCTGAAAATTCTGAAGGCAACTTTATTGCCAGACGTAGACATCTAGAAGCTTTGGCACAGGCAAAACAACATTTGTTAGAAGGCATGTTTCAATTACAGCACTTTAAAGCAGGCGAGCTGCTTGCTGAAGAGCTGCGCCAAGCACAGCTGAGCCTTGATCAAATTACCGGAAAATTTACCAGTGATGATCTGCTTGGTAAAATATTCTCAGAATTTTGTATTGGAAAATGACCATGAATTACCCAGATCATTTTGATGTTATTGTTGTAGGTGGAGGGCATGCAGGTACCGAGGCCGCATTGGCTGCAGCAAGAATGGGCGCGCGCACTTTACTATTAACCCATAATATTGGAACGGTAGGGGAGATGTCTTGTAATCCGGCGATTGGTGGTATAGGAAAAGGACATCTAGTAAAGGAAGTTGATGCCATGGGTGGCGTAATGGGCTTGGCTGCAGATAAGGGCGGTATTCAATTTCGGATTTTAAATCGTAGTAAAGGGCCTGCAGTAAGAGCAACTCGTGCTCAGGCCGATCGGGTTTTGTATAAACAAGCCATACGTACGATGGTCGAAAACCAAGAGAACTTATCTTTTTTTCAGCAAGCGGTAGATGATCTTATTGTGGAAGGTACTGCAGTTCGAGGGGTGGTTACCCAAGGAAAAATACGTTTTTTTTCTAAAGCCGTAGTTTTGACAACAGGAACGTTCTTAGGAGGGAAGATCCACATTGGAGACTGTCATTATTCTGGGGGACGTGCAGGAGATCCACCTTCAATTGCCTTAGCACATCGGTTGCGAGAATTGCCTTTTAATGTGGGTAGATTAAAAACTGGGACACCACCCAGAATTGATGGTAGAACCATTGATTTTTCGTTAATAGAAGAGCAGAAAGGCGATTTCCCTATACCCATTTTTTCTTTTTGGGAACGCAGAGGAGAGCATCCACAGCAAGTTTCTTGCTTTATTACGCATACGAATGCGCGTACCCATGAAATTATTGCAGCAGGCCTTAACCGGTCTCCTTTGTTTACAGGTGCAATCGAAGGGACTGGCCCTCGATATTGTCCTTCTATTGAAGATAAAATTACCCGTTTTGCAACACGAGAAGCACACCAAATTTTTATAGAGCCAGAAGGTTTAACCACCCATGAAGTTTATCCAAATGGTATTTCTACAAGTTTGCCTTTTGATGTTCAGTTGGATTTAATTCATTCTATTCGAGGTTTAGAAAAAGCACATGTTACGCGTGCCGGTTATGCAATTGAGTACGATTTTTTTGATCCAAGAGATTTAAAATCCACATTAGAAACCAAACCATTGGAAGCACTTTTTTTTGCTGGGCAAATCAACGGTACGACAGGCTATGAAGAAGCTGCCGCACAAGGTTTGTTAGCAGGTATTAATGCCGCTTGTTTAGCGTTGGAGCGCGAACCGTGGGTACCTAAACGTTCGCTTTCTTATTTAGGAGTGTTAGTTGATGATTTAATTACTTTAGGGACAAAAGAGCCATATCGTATGTTTACAAGCCGCTCGGAATATCGGTTAATGCTACGAGAAGATAATGCAGATCTTAGATTAACACCTATTGCACGCGAACTGGGCTTGATATCTATTCAACAATGGCAACTGTTTGAAGAAAAACAAGAAGCGATAGAGCGTGAAAAACAGCGGCTACATTCGTTATTTATAAGGCCTAACACTGCTGCCGCACAACAGCTTGAAGTATTTTTGCAACAGCCTTTAGAAAAAGAACTGCGCGTGTTAGATTTACTGCGCCGACCAGAAATAAATTATCATTCGTTGGTTAAAATAGAGCAGATAGGCCTTAATGCAGTAGATCCACGTGTGGCCGAGCAAATTGAAGTTCAAGTTAAATACGAAGGTTACATCTTGCTCCAACAAAAAGAAATTGAAAGAACAGAAAAATATGGTGCATTGCGATTGCCATCGGCTTTCGATTATTCCAAAGTTTCAGGTTTATCCGGCGAAATTCAAGAAAAACTGACACGGTTTCAGCCCGAAACTTTGGCGCAAGCAGCCCGTATTCCAGGGATTACGCCTGCCGCCATTTCTTTGCTGTTGGTTTACTTACGAAAAGGATGGCGCGAATCGCCGAAGGAAGAACAGAGTGATAGAGAAGACTCTGCTGATTAAACTCCTGCAAGCAGGGTTAAAAGAAATGAATTTGCCAATTACAGAGGAAATTCAAGTTAAACTTATAGATTATGTTGGTTTTCTTTTTAAATGGAATTTAGTTCATAATCTCACTGCGGTACGAGAACCTACGGAAATGATAAAACGACATTTATTAGATAGTTTGAGTTTATGGCCTTTTTTGCCTGTCGGTAGGATAATTGATGTCGGTACGGGCGCTGGCCTGCCAGGAATACCATTAGCACTCTCTAGACCAGAATCACAAATTGTATTGTTAGATAGTAACCAAAAGAAAATTACCTTTGTTCGACATGTGATACTATCCTTAAAATTGAGGAATGCAACTGCAATTTGTACAAGGGTAGAGAAATATCGGCCGGATGAACAATTCGACTTTGTCATTTCCCGGGCATTTGCATCCTTGTCAGAGTTTGTGTTGCTTGCTTCTCACCTTTGTAAAAAAAATGGGAAGCTCATTGCGATGAAGGGGGCTATTGATCCATTAGAGGTTGCAGCGATGTCGGCTGATTTTACAATAGAAAAAATTGAGCCAGTTAAAGTACCTGAACTATCAGCATCGCGCTCGCTGGCTTTTATAGTTATTAATAACGGAGGCAGCAGTGTTAAATAAGATAATGGCTTTTGCTAACCAAAAAGGAGGAGTTGGTAAGACAACAAGCTGTGTTAATCTTGCGGCCGCCTTAGTGGCTGCACAATATAAAGTTTTATTGGTGGATTTAGATCCACAAGGCAACGCCACCATGGGAAGTGGAATTGATAAAACACGCCTTGCAGCCTCCATCAACAATGTTTTACAAGAAGAAATAAATATAGAAGAAGCAATTATTGCAAAAACGCCGGCAGGTTATGCTTTATTAGGATCTAATGCCGATTTAACTGCAGCTGAAGTAGCATTATTACGTAGACCTCAGCAAGAAAAGAATCTTAAGAAAGCGTTAACGAGTATTCGAAACCACTACGATTTGATTGTTATTGACTGCCCACCTTCCTTAAATATGTTAACGTTGAATGCTTTGGTTGCTGCAAACTCCGTTATTATTCCCATGCAATGTGAATATTACGCTTTAGAAGGCCTCTCTGCATTAATCGGAACCATTGAACAAATTCAAAGAAATTTAAATCCTGAGTTGGCAATAGAAGGTATTGTTCGAACCATGTACGATCCCAGAAATCGTTTAGCAACCGAGATTTCTGCACAACTTATCGCACATTTTGGCAATAAAGTTTATCAAACCGTTATCCCAAGGAATGTTCGTTTAGCAGAAGCACCTAGTCATGGTATGCCTATCTTGCTATACGACAGAGGTTCACGAGGCGCAGAAGCCTATACAGCGTTGGCTCGGGAGATTTTAAAACAACATAACAAATTACCTCTATTAGAGGCAGTGGAATAAGGGGGGAGAGAGCGTGGTAAAAAAACGTAGCACTTTAGGTAGAGGTTTAGAAGCTTTATTAAGCGGCGTGCAAAGAAATGAAGGATCAAATTCAGTCGTTGCATCGACCTCAGCGTCTTTTTCCTTAAATGAGGCAGCAGAAGTAGAGAGCGGGTTACTGGAATTAGATCTTAAAAAATTAAACCCAAGCCGTTATCAACCGCGGCGTGAGATCCAAGATGTCGATTTAGAATCTTTAGTTGCTTCTATTAAGGCGCAAGGGATTATTCAACCTATTGTTGTTAGACAAAAATCTAAGGATAAATATGAAATTCTTGCAGGGGAGCGGCGTTGGCGTGCTGCGGGATTAGCGGGATTAAAAACGGTTCCAGTGGTCATTAAGGATGTCTCTGATGAAAAAGCCATGGCCATCGCCCTGATTGAAAATATTCAACGTGAAAATTTAAGTGCGCTAGAGGAAGCACAAGCTTTAGAACGGTTAGCCAGAGAATTTGATCTGACCCATAATCAAGTGGCAGAAGCTGTTGGTAAGTCCAGAACCGCGATTACCAATTTATTGCGTTTATTAACTTTAACAGAAGAGGTTAAGTTATTACTTGAAAAGAATAATCTGGAAGTAGGACATGCGAAAGTCTTATTAAGCCTTAAAGGAAATGAACAGAAAGACGCGGCACAATTGATCATTAACAAGGGGCTTTCAGTGCGTGAGACTGAGCGCTTGGTTTCACGCATGTTAGAAACTGTGTCGCAAGAGAATATTCGTCGTAAAACAACAAGAAGAGATCCCGATATCCAACGACTACAAAATTCCTTATCAGAAAAATTGGGGGCCTTTGTAGAAATTGTGCATGGCGCGCAAGGAAAGGGAAAAATCATTATTCAATATCATTCATTGGAAGAGTTGGAAGGTATATTAGAGCATATTGATTAGATACCCTTTGTAGTCAGATTTTAGGCGGCTCCAACATTATGCACTTAATTAACTATACTATTTTAATAGAAATTGTTTTGTACCAGATTTTATCAGTCTTAAGTATAGGAATCGTATTAATTGTTATTTTTAACATTAAAATTGGCCTATTTTTTATGTTGGGGGGAATAATCAATATTGTTCCGGGGTGGGTATTTGGTAAGTGCTTTTTTAAAACAATGGGTGTTAAAAAGGCTAAAGCCATTGTAAAAGCTTTTTATTGTGGCGAAGCACTTAAATTATGCATCACTGCCGTGTTATTTGCTTGGGTATTTCAGTGGTCAAGTGTTGATCCAATACCTTTGTTTGTAGGGTTTGTAGTGGCTCAATTTGCTTATTGGTTTGTGCTGATGAGATTAAGATAATGATTTTGAAAGGTTTAGTTTATTGTCTTAATTTTAAGGTCACTGGTATATTTCTAACTTGTTGGATTACATTGCTGCTGTCGAGGGGTATAGAAATTATTAGAGTAAAAGGTCTTAGAAGATGAGTAATAATTTGCCAGAACCTCCTTTGGATGCTGCGAGTTATATTCATCACCATTTAGAACATTGGGAATGGAAGACCCATCTTGGCACGTTTAACCTGGATACTTTATTGGTGTCGTGGGTTATAGGAATAACTTTTCTTTTAATATTTCGATGGGTTGCCAAACGTGCCACCATAGAAACCCCAGGACTTCTTCAAAATTTTGTAGAGTTGCTTTACGAATTTGTGCAAAAACAAGTTAAAGAAACCTTTCATGGACGAAGTCGACTGATAGCGCCTTTAGCACTCACCATCTTTGTGTGGGTCTTTTTAATGAACTTTGTGGATCTTTTACCAGTTGATATTTTGCCAAAAACAGCTGGGCTCTTGGGTGCTTCTCATTTTAAGGCGGTGCCTACCACGGATCCTAATTTAACCTTAGGTATGTCTCTCTCTGTTTTTTTCTTAATACTCTTTTATAGTATTAGTATTAAGGGAGTGGGGGGGTTTTTGAAAGAGTTAACCTGCAAACCATTTGGGGGCTATCTTTTTGTCGTTAACTTGGCTTTAAAATTGATAGAGGAACTGGCTAAGCCCTTATCACTTGGCTTGCGATTATTTGGTAACCTATATGCGGGGGAATTGATTTTTATTTTGATTGCTTTGTTAGGGTATTGGCAATGGTTCTTAGGAGTTCCTTGGGCCATTTTTCATATTTTGGTTATCACAATACAAGCGTTTATCTTTATGATGCTAACCATTGTTTATTTGAGTTTGGCAAGTGAAGATCATTAAACGCAATTTTTTTAGGAGGTAAAATGGAAATGTCAGTTCAAGGGCTTGCTTTGGTAGCTCATCTTCAAAGTACAACAACGTTGGCTGTTGCTATTTTAATTGGGATAGGTGCGATTGGAACAGCGATTGGATTTGCTTTATTAGGTGGAAAATTCTTAGAGGCTTCAGCAAGGCAGCCTGAAATGATGCCACAATTACAGGTTAAAATGTTTGTTATTGCGGGCCTTTTAGATGCTGTTACCATGATTGGTGTTGGTGTTGCTTTATTTTTTACGTTTGCAAATCCATTTATAACTCAGCTTTTAGAGTTATTAAAATCAGTAAAGTAAGGGACGGATTTGTAAGTGGATATTAATGCAACGCTCGTAGGACAAATGATCACATTTGCCTTATTTGTTTGGTTTACAATGAAGTTTGTGTGGCCTGTTTTAGAAAAGATTCTAAAAGATCGACAGCAAAAAATTTCTGAAGGGCTTGCTGCTGCAGAGCGTGGTCATAAAGAGTTAGAAATTGCTCAAAAATATGCAATACAACATATTCATGAAGCCAGAAGTAAAGCCGTAGATGCAATTGAACAAGCCAAAAAACAAGCTGCTTTTATTATTGAACAAGCCAAAATAGAAGCACTTAAAGAACGCGAACAAATTGTTTCTTTAGGCCATGAAGAAATCAAACAAGAACGACGAGTTGCCAAGGAACAGTTACAAAATGAAGTGGTAAATATTGCAATTGCCAGTGCAGAAAAATTATTAGGGAGGGTAATTACCGAAGCAGATCACAAGGCTTTTTTAAATGCAGAAACAAAATTCCGAGCTCCTGAAGAGTAATTGTCCTTATGTTAGAACGAACAACATTAGCACGCCCTTATGCAAAAGCCATTTTCGAGATTGCCTTTGCGACTAAAAATTATGAAAAATGGTATGAGCTTTTAAGGGTTTTATGTTTTGCTGTGGAAGATCTTAGAGTTATCTCTTTATTAAGAGATAGAACGATACCATTACAAGAGATAATAAATTTTTTTTTAGAAATTTGCCAAAAATTTTTAGATGAACCTGGACAGAATTTAATAACGGTTTTGGCATTGCATCGACGGTTAGAAGCATTGCCAGAAATCATGCGTCTTTATAAGGAAATGTACGCAGAAAGAACAGGAACGATCGAGGTGGAATTTTTGTCACCAGTCATGATTAGTGAAGATGAAGAAGCATCCTTTAGAAGAATACTCGGTAAATACTTGTCTAAGACAGTAACGATGCATTGTAAAGTAGATAAGGAACTCTTGGGTGGATTTTTGGCTCGAGCGGGTAATTATGTCATTGATGGTTCTGTTCGTGGATATTTGGCAAATCTTAAAAGTTCAATAGGTGATTAACTATGGTTTTAAATCCGTCTGAAATTAGCGATTTAATTAAAGAGAAAATAGAAAAATTTGAAGTGGTTGCAAGCCTTAAAAACGAGGGAAAAATTGTAAGTCTCTCGGATGGTATTGTGCGTATTTATGGTTTAGAAATGGCGCAATATGGGGAGCGTTTAGAATTTGAAGGCAAGCATTTTGGTATTGCCTTAAATTTAGAACGCGATTCTGTTGGTGCAGTGGTATTGGGTTCTACTGAAAACTTGGCGGAAGGCCAAAAAGTTTGGTGTACCGGGGAAATTTTAAACGTGCCTGTAGGGGAAGCTTTGTTAGGAAGAGTGGTGGATGCCTTGGGTCGTCCTATTGATGGTCGTGGTAATATCGATACCCCTTATGCTTCGCCGATCGAAAAAGTGGCACCCGGTGTTATTTGGCGTAAATCGGTTAGCCAGCCTTTGCAAACAGGATTAAAATCTATTGATTCTATGGTACCAGTTGGCCGTGGGCAGCGTGAGCTGATTATCGGAGACAGACAAACTGGTAAAACAGCCATTGCTATTGATACTATCATCAATCAAAAAGATACGGGTGTTAAATGTATTTATGTTGCAATTGGCCAGAAAGCCTCTTCGGTTGCATCAGTCGTGCGAAAACTAGAAGAGCATGGTGCGATGAAGCATACCATCGTTGTTGCAGCAACAGCCGCTGAATCTGCAGCTCTGCAGTTTATTGCGCCTTATTCTGGATGTTCAATGGGCGAATATTTTAGAGACAAGGGCGAAGATGCATTGATTATTTATGATGATTTAACAAAACAGGCGTGGGCATATCGGCAAGTTTCCTTATTATTGCGAAGACCCCCGGGTCGAGAAGCTTATCCTGGAGACGTGTTTTATTTACATTCTCGTTTGTTAGAAAGAGCCGCTCGAGTAAACGAGGCCTATATTGAAAAAATAACCGAAGGAAAGGTTAAAGGCCAGACAGGATCATTAACGGCTTTACCCATTATTGAAACCCAAGCAGGGGACGTATCTGCATTTGTGCCAACTAATGTTATTTCAATTACAGATGGACAAATTTATTTAGAAACAGATCTCTTTAATGCGGGTATTCGTCCTGCCATTAATGCAGGCTTGTCTGTTTCGCGAGTCGGTGGAGCGGCTCAAACCAAGATTATTAAGAAATTAGGTGGTGGTGTGCGACTTGCGCTTGCACAATATCGAGAACTTGCTGCTTTTGCCCAATTTGCCTCAGATTTAGACGAAGCAACTCGTAAGCAATTAGAAAGAGGTCAACGGGTGGTAGAATTGTTAAAGCAAAAGCAGTTCGCGCCATTAACAGTGGCTGAAATGGCTGTTTCTTTATTTGCCGTAGAAAAAGGGTATTTAGACGATATTCCTTTAAAGAAAGTTGTAGATTTTGAAACCGCATTACATCAACATGTGCGGATCCATCATACTGCGCTTTTACAAAGAATTAATCGTGAATGTGAATTAAACTCTGAAATAGATTTAGCGTTAAAAAATGTTATTGAACAATTTAAACTAAGCTGGGTAGTATAAATGGCCAGCGCAAAAGAGATCCGTTCAAAAACCAAGAGTATTAAAAGCACTCAAAAGATTACGAGAGCCATGCAAATGGTTGCGGCCAGTAAAATGCGAAAAGCACAAGACAGAATGCAAGCATCAAGACCTTATGCAGAGAAGATCCGTGTTGTTATTAGCCATGTCGTTAGAGGACGATTGGAATACAAACATCCTTATTTAATTGAAAGAGAAGCAAAACGGGTAGGTTTTATAGTGGTTTCAACTGATAGAGGTTTGTGCGGTGGGTTAAATGCCAATCTGTTTAAAATGACGGTACAAACTATGCGTGGTTGGCACGAGAAATCGCTTCCCATTGATGTTTGTACTATCGGAAAAAAGGCGGAAAATTTTTTTCATCGTTTAGGTGGTAATGTTATTTCTTCTATATCCAACTTGGGAAATAAGCCTGGAATTTTAGATGTCATTGGAACAGTTAAAGTTATGTTGGATATGTATAACGAACAAAAAATAGATCGCGTTTATTTAGTGTATAATGAATTTATTAATACAATGACACAAAAACCTAAAATAGAATTAATTCTCCCCATTGTTGATGCAGAGCATAAAGAAGATGGGGGTTATTCATGGGATTACCTGTATGAACCAGCGGCCCGAGAATTACTCGAGACTTTATTAATTCGTTATATAGAGTCCCTGGTTTATCAAGGTATTGTTGAGAATATTGCTTGCGAGCAGGCTGCAAGAATGGTCGCTATGAAAAATGCATCTGATAATGCGAGTGAATTGATTGATGAGCTGCAGTTAATTTATAACAAGGCAAGACAAGCAGCAATCACTCGAGAGTTGTCAGAAATTGTCGCAGGAGCCGCAGCGGTTTAGGGGGATAGAAAGTGGAAA
>CADEGZ010000034.1 GCA_902827015.1 uncultured Pseudomonadota bacterium | reverse complement strand
CCTCATTAATACCTTCTTCTAAAATCTGACCATCTTTAGCCTCTTTGTAATACATAACCTGATCAGAATCAACCGGCGTATACAACTGCCCTACAGGAGAATAAATACCCAATTGACGAAATAATCCTTCCATTCCAAAAGTACGCGCCTCATCTGGTACAATGGGTACAATCCGCTTACCGATTTCTTTATCTTTACAAAGTGCTGTTAAAAGCCGCACAAATGCCATGGTCGTTGAAATTTTTCTATCGCCTGTTCCTTTCAGCAATGCCTCAAAAATCGAAATGGGAGGAAGGGTTAATGTTTCACTTGCGTCAATTCTACGGCTGGGTAGCGCCCCCCCCAAAGCCCCTCGTCGCGCAAGCATATATTGAATTTCAGGACTTTCTTGTGCTGGACGATAGAATGGTACCTCTGCAATTTCTTCATCTGGAATAGGAATTTCAAAACGATCTCTAAACGATTTTAATTGCTCAATGGTCATTTTTTTCGCATTGTGTGCAATATTTAAAGCTTCACCTGCCTCACCTAACCCATACCCTTTAACAGTTTTAGCCAAAATAACGGTAGGTTGTCCAGTATGCTCACAAGCTTTCTTGTAAGCAGCATAAATTTTTTGCGGATCGTGCCCACCTCGGTTTAAGCGCCAAATATCCTTATCTGTAAAATCTTTAACTAATGCAGCAAGCTCTGGATATTTGCCAAAAAAATGTTCTCGAGTATAAGCGCCACCCCTTGCTTTATAATTTTGATAATCTCCATCCACAGCTTCTTCCATGCGTTTTACAAGCAAACCACTTTTATCGCTCTTCAGTAATGGATCCCAAAAACCACCCCAAATTACCTTAATAACATTCCAACCAGCCCCTTTAAAAACCGACTCTAGTTCTTGAATTATTTTACCATTGCCTCTAACTGGGCCATCCAAGCGCTGCAAATTACAATTTACCACGAACACTAAATTATCTAACCGTTCACGTACTGCAGCGCTAATGGCTCCCAACGATTCTGGTTCGTCCATCTCGCCATCGCCACAAAAACACCAAACTTTTCTTCCACTGGTTTTCTCCAAACCCCTCGCCTCTAAATAACGCATAAAACGCGCTTGATAAATGGCTTGTAATGGCCCTAATCCCATAGACACCGTTGGGAATTGCCAATAATTGGGCATCAGCCAAGGGTGGGGATAAGAAGAAACGCCTCTCCCTTCTACTTCTTGTCGAAAATGCTCAATTTGTGATTCAGATAATATACCTTCTAAATAAGAACGTGCGTAAATTCCAGGAGAACTATGGCCTTGTATAAAAATTAAATCTCCATTTTGCGTTTCATTTGAAGCACGCCAAAAATGATTAAACCCTACATCGTATAAAGTCGCCGAGGAAGCAAAAGTTCCAATATGTCCACCCAAATCTGGGTCAACTTTACCTGCGCGAACCACCATCGCAACTGCATTCCAACGAATTAATGCACGAATACGTTGTTCTATTTTGAAATCACCCGGCATTTTTGCTTCTTCTTGCGGCAAAATGGTATTGATATAAGATGTTTGATATGCTTGTGGTATAGAACAACCCATTTCACGTGCTTTATTCGTTAATTGCTTTAATAAAAATTGAGCGCGATCAGCGCCTTCAACAGCAACAACCGAAGCTAATGCTTCCAGCCATTCTTGTGTTTCAATTTTATCTTGATCATCTGTCATTGCTACATCCTATTTACTTTCGTTTTCGCTATACCCTTCACACTTGTTGCGAAAAGTATACGTCTTCAGGCAGATCATTATCTAACAACCTTGCTAATAAATTCCAATTAAATGCCGGACCTGGATCTGTTTTACGTTCTGGGGCAATGGTGCTATGGCCTACAATGCGCTCTTTTGTTATACCAGGATAAATTTTTTGTAAGGCACTGATAAGCTTTGCCAAAATTAAATATTGAACCTCAGTATAAGGCACGAGATCCGTCCCTTCTAATTCAATGCCAATTGAAAAATCATTACAATTTTCTCGATTAGCAAATTGAGAAGCGCCTGCATGCCACGCACGCTTACTAAAAGGAACATATTGAATAATTTCCCCATCCCGACGAATTAGACAATGGCTAGATACTTGTAAAAAAATAATCTCTGCAAAATAAGGGTGCAAAGTGGGATCTAGCTCATTTGTAAAAAAAGCGTCAATATAAGGCCCGCCAAATTCACCAGGCGGCAAACTGATGTTATGAATAACCAGCAAATCAACTTCTACACCTGCTGGCCGTTCATTATAATTGGGAGACACAACTTGACGAGCATTTAGTAGTAGGTCACCTTCAATATCTATCTGCATAATTTCTAACTACTTCTTCTTTTGCTCCACCAGAAATGCTACATCATACCGTGAACCCGCTCCTTTGAATATATAGCGTTGCGGGTTAGCCAACTTCTGTATTTCAACTTCCCCTTTTTCTTCAAAAGCAGAAATGCTCCATTTTTTCTTTAATTTTCCCTTTTGATTGGCAAGTACTAACTCTGCACTGCCAATCATAAAATCATCCAAGTCCCAAGGAGGAAATTTCTGCTCTATTAAAGAGCAAATCAATTTTACCGATTCACCTTCTTGAATATCTCCTTCCCACAAAATCACCCTTTTAACGCCTGAAAGTTGCCTAGAAAGCCAGTGTAAAGGGTAAATTGGGATCCTTTCTTCCTGTTTGCCGCCCCCACTTCGGTATTGTGTAATCGTAAAAAATAAATTATCTCCTCCTGCATCAGAAGTTTTCTCGACTCGCATATCGGTTAGTTTAACAACTGAATGTATTTCTTTAGAATGGATGATCCCCGTCCACAACCAAAAACCTAAAAACAAAATAAACAACTTAAATAAACGCATGTGCCGATCCCTTCCTTCTTGCCTTCCTTTGCACGTTTCCTTATTCTAGCCCCTGCGAAATTCAATAACAAATCAAACCCCCTCTCCCGTGACAAAACTTAAATCCCAGATAAAATTAAAATTATCTTTAGCAAAATTGTTGTTTTTAACGAATAGGGTATAATATACCCTGGATGGCACGAGTTAGTGAGTGTTGCAACAACACATAAAATTCAAGTGCGAAGGGTGTGTACACAACAGTAGGTAATTATGTTAGTGCTTACAGGAATTTTCGCCCTCTTAGTAGCCCTTATTATTTATTTTATCACCATTTATAACGTACTTATTTCCCTTAAAAATAATGTTTCTAAAAATTGGTCTAACATCGATGTACTCCTAAAGCAACGGTATAGCGAATTACCTAAATTAATTGATACTTGTCAGGAATACATGCAATATGAAAAAGGTACTTTCGAAAAGATCGTCGCTGCAAGACAAGCTGCTATCACTGCCGCGGAAGGGCATGATGTCATTGCATTAGGACAAGCTGAATCTTCATTAAAAAGTGGCCTTTTAAAACTATTTGCATTAGCCGAAAATTATCCCAACCTTAAAACTAACGAATCATTTCAAAAATTACAAACGCGTATTAGCGAATTAGAAAATAGCATTGCTGATCGAAGAGAGCTTTATAATGAAAGCGTGAATATCAATAATATCCGCATTCAACAATTTCCCGATGTTTTAGTGGCAAGGAGCTTTAACTTCAAAGCTTTTGAGCTTTTAAAATTTAGTGCTGCGGAAACTGAAGATATCGGAATTGAAGACCGCTTCAATAAAGAATAAGTATGTCTTTAGATGAAATTTTAACGCTTATATTCGTCTTTTTACCCATTTGTTTCGCACTGCTATGTTTATATTATTCTTTTCAACTTTTAAAAGCTGCAAGAAATATAGAAGATACCCCCACCTCAAAAATTCGTTCTGCTGCTCAAGGATATGTTGAACTATCCGGCACTATAAAAACACTTGAGGCTATTACCTATGCTAAGCTTACAAAACAGCCCTGTGCTTGGTATTATTACAAAATTGAAGAACTCGTAACTTACCGCACAAAAGATGAAACCACTAGCTCCTGGAATATGTTAGAACAGGGGGTCTCCATTGATCCCTTTTTATTAGACGATGGCACTGGCGAATGCGCAATCTTACCATTTGGTGCAGAAATTATACCTACGACAAAAATGACATGGCGTGGCCACTCGAGAACGCCAACACCACCACCCACGTCATTTTTGAGTTGGCTGCTTTGGAATAGCTGGGGCTCTTATCGTTACACGGAATCACGTTTGGAACTAAATACCCCTTTAAATGCAAGCGGTATGTTCTACACCCTACAACAAACCCACCCTTCTATTCAGGACAATCTTTCATTAAATGCATACTGTACTGAAAAAAAATCTCCCACATTGAATATACTTACCAATGAAGGAATGGCCCGTGACCAAGATTTTATTATTTCGACAATCCCACAAATCCGGCTTATTCGACAATTTAAATTAAAATCCCTGGTATTTTTAATTGCTTTCTTTTTCCTCTCAATTTTATCTGTATATTCTTCTTATCCTATTGTAAAAAATTCCCTAAAGAGTTGGCAAAACAAAAAAATCTTTCATTTGTCTCCCTTCTTTTTCCATTAAGTTTTAAGCTATTTTTCTTAAATATATTCAATTTGAACAATATGTATCCATTAGGAACCAGTGTATTTACACTCTATACTAAGCCTTAACCCTGGCTTAGTATGGTTAAAAGCTTACACCTTTCACCGATAACTGACTATTATTCTTAAATTCTAAAGCAGTTAAACTGAAGACCTAATGGATTACAAGGAAGGGATAAGGGATCGAGAGACAAGGTCGTCTAATAATGAGCAGTGAGGCTCGATTACGCTTAACAATCACAGGGGGTGTTTGTTAAGCGACCATTACAGGTATATAAAAAGTTCATCTATTTAACCCAAGCTGGTTGTATGCTGCCTTTTATCTATTTGTGCTTCAAAAACTTCTTTTAAAGCCCCCTTTAATTCGGCCTGTTTAGACTCTAAAAAGCCCATAGTTTCTTCAGAAAAAGTTACTTCAGTAGGCTCCTCTTCTGTTTCTTTCGTTGCATTAACCTTTGCTGCAGCTTCTGCTAATATCTCCATATCCTTAATATTCTCTGAAACAATTTCAACCGGGCTTTCAGCTGCAGAAATTGCAACCATTGCAGCCTCAATGCTTATTCCAGATTTTTCTTGAAATTCAAACTGCGTTTGATCTTCACTTTGTTTTACAGAAAAAATAGGTTCAGTTTTGTTAGGCTCTGTTTTATTAGGGGCCACTACCGAAATTACTTGACCATTTTCTGGTAATACTACTGCCCAATTAAGCTTATTTTGATGCGTAGCATTATATGACGCAATCGATTCTTGAACCCTACGAACAACATTCTCTAAAGATAATTCGTTATTAAGCATTCTGGTCGGTTTATCTGCTTCTAATCTCACCCCCGATTGCGATAAGCCTTCTGCACCACTTGAGCTTACATGACGAACTACTTTTTCACCAACGGATTGTTTTGCTTGTTCGGCCAAAGTTCCTCGCAAGCTCGTTAGTCTTGTCGCGAAAGAGGCCATCGGCGAAACAGAAAGTTCTAAGGGCTGAGGGCTACCAGCTGCATTAGAGGGATCTTCCACGGTAAATTTATTTCCAGCTCCACCCATACTTGTAATCACTGCCTTACCAATATTCTGTGCAGCCTGATAAAGTTGTCGTCGTTCCCCATCTGTCAAAGTAGCCATATTACAGTCAATCACCACATGAAAATCTTTACTTTTTTCTTTACCTTGAGTTCCACCGTTAGGTTTTCCTTTTAAAATCCTAAAATTAACTTGTTTATCGCCTACCGTAGCGTTTATAGAACATTCCTTTTGAAAAACACCATTATTAATAGCAACCGTTCCTGCCACTATTTGGAAAGCTTTTAAAGCACCCTGCAACTTTTCAGTATCAATATGAGATATTTTAAAAAAACCTTCTCCACTTGCTGAAAAAGTGATACTTCTTACCTGTCTGTTTTCAGGGCTATTATAGCTTTTGGAATAAGCTTCTTGTAAAAATCTTTGTAACGCCGCTTGCCTCTCAGTCTCGTTGATCTGCAAGGCAGATTCTGCTACCGTGTTCAAAGCTTGTTTAAGTTTTTCACGAAAACTATCTGTCTCTGGAGTTTGTTTAATCAGTTCTGCTAAAAGTAATTTATATCTTGGAACTCTTTGTACCGGCAAAATATGATGAGAGAAGAGTCCTCCTATGCCTCTACTAGCATGTGGTGCATTGCTTTCAGTATGTGATATTTTGCTTTGTTCTACTAATGCTTGCTCCAACTTAAAAAATTTTTCTTGATTGTTTTTCTGTAACTCCTTCAGCGAATTCATTATGCTCTCATAAGATTTTATATAATCTGAATACAATTTCAAATAGGGCGCATATTCAGTGAAAATCCTAGCAAAATCCTTATTATCCTTAGCCCGCTCTAATTCGCTTAACATTTTCTCTGACATATTTAAAAGAGGAATTAAAACTTTATTGAACCCCCTAACAAATTCCTGAACTTCTTTTTTCCCCCCTATACTTTTGTCTTGTTGAAGGGAATCTAAGAAACCTTTCAAGTTTTTCAAGTTTTTGCAATAGCTTCTTTCTGTACTAATTATTTCTTGTTGTACCAATTCTGCTGGAGTACTCATTGTAACATCCCAATTTGTAAATGCACGCTTATATGTTTGGCTAATGCTATTCATCTGATTAGACAAACTATCGAAAAGAGTGTTACTAAAACTTTAGTAGCGAGTAGATACAAATTATGATGTTAAAACTTCAATGGTCATGATATATTTGGTGTTTTTAATGCCTTGTTTTTAGCGGAAAATATTATGCGGTTTTTTAATTCAATCGGCCTGCTCAACAAAAAAACAATTCTTATTGGCATAGGCATATTTATCATTGCAGCAGCAAACATAGTGCACGCAGACTGTTTAAAAAAACAGACACATCCCAATTCTCTATGGGACGTTCTAGATTATTATGGCCTTAACCAACCAGAACAAAAAGAAGCGCTGCAATTCATTATGCAAAAAGCAGGAATTATTAAACCTACTAGCTCCTTTATGAGTACTTTTCCAAAAAGAAATAACACCTCTTTACTTTTTAAGGATATCTTAAGTTTTGTCGAATTAACGCAAAAACATTTTACTATTAGAAGTGGAACCCAAGAACGCTGGGAAATAGCGCCTCCTCAATGGACTCAAGAAAATCAAGAAGAAATTTTAAAGGCACTAATAAAATTGAACATTACAAACGAAGTAACACCAACTTTTTTGGATCCCAGTGTTATATGTGTTTTAGGCTCCACAATGAATAGCATGATTTCCCGCTTACAGTATATCGGTTCAGTGTTGAACAAAAACACTTTAAAAGCGAAATATTTGGTGTTATTGGTAGGAAAACGTAAAGTAACAATAGGAGTTGATGGTGCTGAAGAAGCGCTCCGTAAAATTGCTAAAAAATATCATATCTCAGATCTCTCCAAATTAACAGAAACCCATTTAATGCGCGAAGCTTATAGTAATTCCAATATTTTTAATAAATTGCCAACAGATATCATTGATACACCCGCAGGAAATCTACCTAGGCCAACTACAGAAACGACGGTTCACGAACTTTGTGGCTGGTTAAGAGCCCATCCAAATGTGGACAGTATCATTTTTATCTCTAACCAACCTTATATAAAATATCAAGAAGCTATTATTAATGAGGTGTTTAAACGCGAAAACATAATCATAAAATTTGAAGTCGTAGGGCCTGAAGTTGGACTTAATAAAGCAAAAACTCAAAACTTATTGGAAGCATTGGGCTCACAAATTTGGGCACAAACACCTAGCGTGATTGCAAGAACTAAAATAAGTACCGATGATCAAAGCTTAAAAGATGCATTCATAAAATTATATGCTAAGCAGCCCCTCATTTATAAAAATGTCGAATCCTTACTATCACAATAATGAAATATCATTCTTTAAAAAAATTCAAACAATAATTAAATGAACGCAAAGCCGCTATCTTATTATATTCTCTTCCCATTGCTTTTTCCTTTACAGGATCAAAACTTCCCGTTTTTGGATCGGTAAAAGAGTGCTTAGCCTTACCAAATAAAACAAATGTCCAATCATTCACATTAGCCTCTTGCATTTCTTCAGAAAATTTCTGTAATGCATCGGGTGGAGATTGCGGATCTGCAAACCCGTGCAGAATTAAAAGTTTACTCTTAATAGGATGCGTGAGTAAATTAGATTTCCCCAATACACCATGCAGACTCACACCAGCATGTAGGTTAGCACCACTTCTTGCAAGTTCCAAAACACACATTCCACCAAAACAAAACCCCATAGCACCAATCTTATTCTCATTTTCCGGAATTTGCTTTCTAAAGCTTTCATAAGCTAATACTGCCCTTCTTCTAACTAAATCTCGATCGTGTAAAAAAGGCGTAATTAACGCCATACAATCCTCTATTGTCTTACCACCTTTACCATCACCATACATGTCGGCAATAAAAGTGATAAAACCATGACTAGCCAACCGCTTAGCATAGTCTAATGTAAAATCACCACGCCCTTCAAAAGCCGGAAATATGATAATTGCTGTTTTTTTTGTTTTTAATTGGTTATCAAAAATTAATTCACCGATCAGTTTCTGCGTTCCATCAAAGTATTCTATAATCGTATTATTCATGGGCACTTCCTTCCTGTAACTTTTCTGTAGGATTATAGATTAAATTCGTTAAGTAAGCGATAAGCATTTTTGGAAGATTAACTAAAAAAAAGGTCTTACAACAACGATATCTTGGCGGTTACAAAAAAATTGAAGTGTGAAAAAAAATGGGAAAAAACATAGAAAAACCAAGAAAGCCCAAAACAAATATACTTACCGAAAAAAATAAAAAATCTCTTTTAAGAAAGAAAACAGCCAAAACAAAAAATAAGCGAGTAAATTGTATTAAAATCAACGTGTAAAGCCCATATTCAACAATTTTAAACTCCAAAATAAATGTTTTTTTAGTGACAATAGAAGGCATTATATGAGGTTGAGATCCATAATAAAATAAATAAACACCAGCCCCTATAAATACCATTAAAATAGATAACCTCACCCCTATTTCTAAAACTCGGTTTTGTAATTCTATTAAAGTATGGGTTTTCATACGATTTCCTTTATACCCATATAAAACATTTGCGATGCCAATATAATTACAAGAATACTAAAAACAACTCTCAATGATCGAGATTTTACAAATTGTAATATTCTAGAGCCAACCAATGCTCCTAAAAAAATCCCCAACATGACAGGAAATGCAATTGAAGGTTCAATGTAACCTTTTGCAAAATAAACACCGATACTAGCCGTTGCTGTCATACCTACCATAAAGTTACTGGTAGCGGTAGAAATTTTATAAGGAAGATGCAGTACTTGATCCATAGCCAACACCTTAACAGCCCCCGATCCTACTCCCAAAATACTCGACAAGATCCCCCCCATTATCATTAAAAGCCAACCTTGCAACAATTCGATTACTGAATACTCGTATAATTCAATATGCTTGAGTTTTAATGCGCTCAACGGAGGATCTTCTTCTTGTGTTCGACGTGTAAAAGTTGAATAAGCGGAAAATAGCAGCACAAAGCTAAATACTATAGCAATCAAACTAATAGGTAAAAATGACAGCAATACTGCGCCAAGCAAGGCACCAATTACCGCTCCTGTTTCCAAAAACATGCCTATTTTAATATTGGTAAAATATTGCCCTGATAAGGTAATAGCAGCACTTAATGAAGTAGTGATAATTGAAATTAAAGACGCTCCCATCGCATAATACAAATTAACTCCTAATGCCGTTAATATGGGAACCAGTAATATTCCACCCCCTAACCCCGTTAGAACACCAAACATTCCCGTAAGACAAGAAATGATGAATAATAATAATGAAAACTCAAAAACAGTCATTTATTGAACGGGCATGATTTGCGCAGACCTTCTCCTTTAGGAGAAGGTCGAGCAAATCTATTAAAAAAGAAATTTTCCTTACCCAGAAGAATCCTACCTTTATAAAAGGCGGGTTCTTCAAAAAAGTAAGAACCTTGAAGCATATCATTCTATTAGTTATGGTTCTATAAACAACGGCTGTCAAATTATCTTGTTACCTAATGCCTATAGACAATCATGTTACCCGATTCATAACGTTTCAAACCTGTATAAAATACCCACCAGGCAACCCCCAAAAAAAGTGTCGTACCTAACAAAGAGAAAAACAAATATTTTAAAATGCCTGTTCTAAGGTATTCAATCGGAAAAAAACTTAAAAAAGCTACCGGCAAAACAGTGAAGGTAAGTATTTTAAAAGCTCCTCGGTAAGCAGCATTAGGTTGTGTTGCTATAATGATGGCGTTTAAGCTGAGTTCTCGTACAAATTCATAAGCATCTCTCATAAAAAAGCCGATACACCCTAAATAAAGAAATAAGGAAAAAACAAATAAAATACCTATTAATAAAATTAATAAGATCACCGGAAAAGCTTTGACCAAATAACCAGAGTAAATAATTAATATGACCCCTGTTACGATTTCTCCCAAAGCAGATAGATCTCCCTTAGACATAGCAATATTTAAAATAACGTTCTTGGGTTGAAGTAAAAAAGTATCCAGTTGATTATTGTCTATAATACGGGCAAGATCCCGCAAGCCATAAAAAAAAGTTTCGACACACCCAATAGAAAAACCAACGATGCCATACATCAAAATCATATTATTAAAATTCCACCCTTGAATAACTTTATATTTCTCAAAAAAGAAATTCCAAGCAACTAAAAATAACAGTTGTTTTACGATGGTTATAACCATCGTAATAAAAAATGCAAAACGTAAAGCTAATGAAAGTTTAAAATTCGTAACGACAGCCAACCATAGAAATTTTAAGTAAAACATCTACCCACCTTCCACCACAAAAAATTTTAAACATTTTTCATATAAAATCCCAATACATATCACTAAGAAAAACATCCAAAAGCTCCACCCTAAAAAAGCATGAGATAAATTAACCGTATCGGTTAACCATTGTGCAGGCCACCATAAAATCCATGGATAAGGTGTACAAAAACTGATTTTCTTTAAAAAATCAGAGTAAAAATCAAGTGGAACAATTAATCCCCCAAAACAAAAAGTCGCCGTTAAATTCAGATATACTAAAACTTGAATTTCTTTGATCCAAAAAGAAAGTAACCCAATTAATACTAAAATTAAGCTATATAATAAAACGCCTAATATACTAAATAAAATTCCTGTTATCCAAGTCCAAAGATATGTTTTTTCTGGCATGGCGCCGATAAGAAAAAAACCAAGGAGAAAACAACAAAACCCTAGTAATATAAAACGCACTAATGATGTTCCCATACATTCACAAAAACGAAAAACTAAATAGTGCATAGGTCTTAGCATAAAATAGACAATTTGGCCGCTCTGAATATCTCGAGATATTTGAAAAGCAACGGATGACGTAGATAATATCACCCACTCGGTAATTGCTAAATACCATACTCTATTAGGCTCTGCTTTTACACTCTGAAATACCTGATAAAATAAATAAACGATTACACCATATAAAATAATACGTCCGACTAATTGGCTCCACTGAACAAGCTGCTGGCGAATTGCCATACTAATGATGGCTTTATATTTATTGGGTAATATCATGACGATAAAGGGTTTGAATAATTGTTTCTAAGGAAGGACCTTCAATAGTTAAATCCTTAAGAGTATAGGTTTCCAAAAATTCTGCAATAACTTTTTCAGTAGTATTTTTTGTAAGATCAATTTCGATTTTTAAATGATGTGGCGAACGCATTAATACAGTCGTTCCCACTCGATCCCAAGTAATAAATTCTTCTTCAGTTACAACTGAAACAACTTTCTTTCTAATGTAATTGGTTTTTAAATTATTAAGGCTATCATCTAAAATAAGTTTACCTTTATCAATAATGATAACTCTATCACACACTTTTTCAATGTCATCCGTATCATGAGAAGTTAATAAGAGGGTTGTTCCTTGCTGTTCTGATTGCTCTTTGATCAAATCTCGAATAATGGTTTTAGCAGTAATATCTAAACCAATCGTTGGTTCATCTAAAAAAAGAACGGATGGTTTGTGAAGAAAACTGGCCACAATTTCACAGCGCATTCGTTCCCCTAATGATAATTGGCGCACCGGTTTATTTAATAAAGGAACAATATTAAATTTTTCAGTTAAGTCGCCTAAACGTTTTTGATATTCTACAGAAGGTATATCATAAATAGCCCCCAATAGCGCCAATGTTTCCTGAACCGGTAAGTGATACCACAATTGTGAGCGTTGCCCGAATACAGCACCAATCTGGTAAGTTAACTGTTTTCGATGAATATTTGGTTTTTGATTCAGGACTTCAACATATCCTGCGGTCGGTTGCATAATGCCTGTTAATATTTTAATGGTGGTGGATTTTCCCGCACCATTGGGCCCAATAAATGCAACTCGCTCGCCAGCTTTAAGTGTAAACGAGATATTATCCACGGCGACAACGGTGTAATGGCGAGGAGAAATATAATTTTTTATTCGTTGATAAAAAGAACCATTTGCTTTAAGTGCTGTGGAAAAATGCTTAACAAGATTTTGGACCACAATAGTATTCATGTGGAACATTTTAAAATAATAGAATTACAAAATGCAATAGAATGATATCTAAATTAATTATTTGGTGACACAAAAGAAGACTGATCGTGTTCTTGCTCTTCTTCCCTAGGTTCAGTAATCGTTTCGCGTTCAACGACTGCTACAACACATGAATCAGACCAAACATTAATGGTTGTTTCTAGCATATCTATGATTGCATAAAATGGCAAAATAACTGCCAGAAGATTAAGAGGAATGTCCTGAGACGCTAAAAAAGCACTTGAAAGAAAATAGCAACCCATAGGAACCCCAGCATTTCCTACAGCGGCTATTGTGGCAATAAAAGTCCATAAGAACATTTCAACAATAGAAAATTGGATGCCATGATTCATTGAAACAAATAAAACGGTTACAAGAATAAAAGCAGCACACCCGTTCATATTAATAGCCGTGCAAAGTGGAAAGGCTAAATTGGATAGTTTCTTTGGCATTCCAGCTCGCTCCTCTGCACAACGCATCGTCATGGGAAGGGTGGCACTAGAGGATTTAGAAAAGAAAGCCAATGTTAAGGCCGGTAACATATTAAAAAAAAGTTTTACAGGAGAAACACCTTTAGCTTTAGCAAAAAGTGGCAAAATAACAACTCCCTGAATAAGGTTCGCTGATACAATCGTTAACAAATAAAGCGCAATCTCTGCTATTTTAAGTCCTTCTTGCATATCCTTGACCAACAGCACAATAAAACTCCAAATTGCAACAGGGATCAAACGAACAATCCAAGAAGCCACCTTTACAATTAGAGCATTAAGACTCGAAAAGAAATTATGCAAAACCAACCGTTGTTGTTTTTGCAAACCAAGGCTTGCCACACTAAACAAGATTGCTAAAAAAAGTACACTAATAACTTGATTTTCACTAAAAGGAGAAATAATATTTGAAGGAACTATTTGAATAATATAATTAATATACCCTTTTTCCACCCCTAAAGGCGCCTCGGAAAATTGCTTTACATTTAAAACATGAGCAGGATCAAATAAAATATAAAGCACTAAGGCAACAGTTGCCGCAATATAAGTGGTTAAAAACGTATATTTAATTAATTTCTTGCCAATGCTCTTAAATTCTTCGATATTGATCATTCCAGAAACAGCAGAAAAAATTGAAAGAAAGATAATAGGAGCGCTGATCAGTTTCAATAAGTTTATAAATATTTGAGAAATTGTTAAGGCTACTTGATTAAAGAAAACATTATCGCAGTATCCCGTTAAGATCCCTAAAAAAAGTGCAACAATGATCCCTACATTTGAATTTAAAATGGAATTAATCATAAAGCTAACTTAATATCTTATGCAGTTTCAACTTAAAAGACTTTATTTTAACAAATTAATATTAATAATCCTAACTATTTTTTATTGACTGTACTTTTTACATACCACTTTAATGCCTGCATTTCTTCCCGTACTTGATTATAAAGCGTTTCTCTAAGCTCGATTTTTTTACTTGTTATATAATCCTCTAATCGAATACAAACTTCTTTTAATTTAATAGCACCACAATAATCACAGCTTCCTCTCAATTTATGGATAATTTCTTCTATTTTCTCCCAATCTCCTCGATAAAAAGCACGATCGAGTATTACTTCATCCCGTAAGATATTTTCTACAAACATATTCAAAAATGCTTCAACTGCCTCATTATTCATACCTGTCGCTTTCTTTGCAACCTCAAAATCCACAATTTTTCCAGTGGTCGTGAAAATACCCGATTTTACTTCCTGCGCGCTCGGCACCACTTTAGAAGCAGATCCACGGCTGGGAATAAAAGCTTTTAAAACGTCTACAGCCGTATCTTCCAACAAAGGTTTGGTTAACGCTGCATTCATTCCAATGTCCAAACAAAATTGCTTACTTTCTGGGCTTGCATGCGCGGTAAGTGCAACAATGGGAACCTTATGTTCAGAATTGCTCTCGTATTTTCGAATTGCTTTAGTCACTTCATAACCATCCATATCCGGTAAACCAATATCCATAAAAATAAGATCATAAAGATATTGTTTAACAAGTTCTAGCGCTGTTTGACCATTGGGCGCAACGTCGACATCACAACCTAAATTATTCAACATATTTTGCACAACAACAGCCCCTACAGATTGATCTTCAACAATTAAAATACGATTTTTATTATCAGGGACCTTTTGTTCGTTTAATAAAAGAGAGGATCCTTTTATTTCTCCCTTTGTTTGAGGTAACCCCCCTATTTTTTCACCAACATCTTTCCCAGCAAGAACATAAGCATGAGTCCTGTTATTACTCACTAAATTGCTTAACGACCATTCAATTGTATGTTGTTGCTCTTTTAATAAAATGGTTGTCCTTTTTCTTTCTACAACTTTTCCAGAACCGTTCTTGGTTAAATCAACACTAGAAATAGGAGGTTCTAATTTCAAAGTAATTAATAAATCAAAATAGTTGCGACCAGTAAGGATCGTCGGATCTTTACTGCCATAAAAAGTAGCAGCAACCGGATTAATCATTAAGATCTCTCCTGTTTCTGATAGAAACAAAATTAAGTCGTTTGAATTATTAATAAACCATAGAAATCCTTGCTCTATGATATTTTTGTTAGTTATCAAATGGATCACCTCTCGTTGTAACGCTTTATTATGGCACGCCCCTTAATGACCTATGGTATTATAAAGACCATTTATGGTCAACAGAGAAGATCTTAAAATAACACAGCCGATATTACAAAATAGATCCTTTCCTTTGAATTTTCTATTGCCTTCAGACGATCTCTTTTTATTGCTGTTCAAATTTCTTAGAATATTCTCTTAAAAGCACAATAAAATAATGATACATGTCCTCTAATGCTAAATTTTGTTCAACAAATGAAGACGATCTCTCAATAATTGATCTTACTTTGGCAGGATGATTTTCTGCCCACTTCATTGATTCCAATAAAGAATTTTCATCCTTAATCGGAACATAATGAACATAAGGGATAATCCCTTTATAAAACCATTGTACCTGATTACTCTGGTGCTTAAATACTAAGCTGTTAGAATGTAAATGCCAAACCAGCCGTACCCAAGTACAACGTATGCCATCTATAGATATCAAATATCTAAAGGCAAGATGTTCTTCAGGTTTTACAAATTTTACAATCTGCTTATCAACAAATTTGGCATCAATCAACTCCGGATAGCGCAAAGCAAGCGAAACTATTTTTTCACGAAACCCAGTACTACAAGCAACACTCCCTCGCCAAAAAAGCATAGGTTTTTTTATCTCCCAAAGAAATTGTTTATTAGCTTGCCTAATTCTAGCACGCAGATCAGTAACATCCCTTAAATTCATCCAATCAGGAACAAGGATCAGCTCTCTCTCAAAAGGTTCATTTAAATCTTTTGCAAAAACAAAAATGGGAACTGTAGGTTTAATAGGCGATTGAAAATAATCCCCCAACCCCATTAAAAAATCCGTATTGGCAACATAGCCATTTTTAGTAAGATATTCAAGCATATCAAAAATTACTTTATAAGCTGGTAGGATATTCAAATTATCCTTATAAGTCACTTTTAATTTTCCATCTTTAACTTGAAAGCGAAAAAGCATATCAAACTGTTTATGGTATTCATTTAGATCTGCTGAGTGGACCCTTTTAAATTTACTCAGATCTTCTTGGATCTGCGCCCTAGCCCACTCTGGTAACCCTGCTCTTATTTTTTCTTGAAGAACTGTTTTATTAACAAAGCAACTCGAATTATTTGAAGGAAGCGTGCAAGCTCTGTCGAATGACTTGTTAAAAGTGTTTAACCAATTTGTAACAAAGGGCAAAAACATTACATAAGATGCTATTAAAGCTAAAAAAAGCAGAACAGCAAAGGTCCATTTAAGTGCAAAAAGTTTCTTTATCAATACTATAGCCCTTTAAAAAACCTATCATTCCTATGTATAAAACCTATAACCATAAGGCTATATTCTACTACAAGCTATCTAATAAAAATAACGATGCTTGAATTTCAACGATACTTTCAATATAAGAAATTATACTAACTCAAAAAAAACATGGTTTTTTCAACCCTAACATAGAGCTGTTTTGTCTCGTTTAGGCGACCCCACAGGCACAGTATTGCAATAATCAGGCACTAATGATATATTTTGTTCTATGAACACAATAATTAATTATAAATCGATGTTTATGGTAACGGGAATAGCTTTAGTTGTTTCCTTAATTGTTTACTTTAGTTTATGTGCATTCAAAAATCCCAAGGAACTAAAAGTAGTTTTTCTGGCAACTAAACCTCAATATGTTTCTACTCTAGCCGAATGGACTTACAACAAGTGGAAAAATTATGACCCCACCCTCACGTTAGAGAAAACAACAGAGCATTATAAAAACCGCTTAAATGTTGATAAAGTACCTTTTGCTTTATTACTTTTAGATGAAGAAATGCCAATTGGAATGGTATATTTGGATGAACACAAACCGATAGAAGAGTTTTTAGACAAATCTCCATGGATTGGTGACTTTTATGTTTTACCTAAATACGATAGGCAAGGCATAAAATTTAGGCGATACTTAATGAGAGATTTAGATGGCGTGAGTAAAAATCTTGGAATTCAAAAGCTATATGTATACACCTCTGATCCATCTCGAGTGGATTGGTATACAGAGTTAGGCTGGGAGATAGTAAAAGTAGGCATGCACCACGACCACCTAGTTACAATCATGGAATATTCTGTTAAAAAATAATTGTTCCCCTTCCACTTTATTCAGTCTTAAAAACATGAAATTTTTTAATATTTTCTATCGTACCATCTTCTTTGTGGATCACGATATGCCTTGCTTCTCCTTTAATATCTTGTACGAGTTCAACTGCCTTTTGAATAGCAGCTTCTTTCGTATTGTATACAATTACATCATTACTATTTACTTCTTTTACATGCCATTTCTTATCATTTTTTGAATAAATAACGTGATAAAACTTTCCATGGGTTTCTACGGTTGTCATAACACCCTCGCTTCTTTAAAAGCCAATTTTAATATACCATAATTTCTATTGATCAAACCACCTAAAAACCAGAATAAAAAATCTCTATGCTAACCAACTATAAAACTTGGATTTAACCAAAAAAATCAAAATACTTTACACAAATTTTAAGTCTGAAAACGTTTAGCAATCATCTCTTTTATATAATCCCGTTTAGAAATAGGGTTAATTTTAATAAAAATGTCTGTAACACCTATGCCTGAATACGCATTTACTTTAATACCACCTTCAACGTCCATCTTAAAACGAATATGTCCAGCAGGATATTTATGCCGACAAGCTTCTGAGATCCCAAGCACCACTTTTTGAACCTCTGGCAACCCTTCTATCCAAAGTATATTATTTTTTAAATGTTTATCTAGACTTTTATGACGACCTTTCATAAAATGGGTCCTATATGAAATTGTATAAAATACAGTATCTTATTTATCAGTATAAAAGCGATTTTTATGATAATCTACTCCCTTAAAAAATTAGAAACAACACCTTTAGGTTTTGCATTTGTTTGCATCAACCGAGATGTCCCAATTAAAACAACCTGAGAATATACTGGATAAAAATAAGGAAGAATTATGAAAAACCAAAATAACATTCATGTTTTAAGTCGAGCGGTTATTCTTGATCAGGATTTTATTTTACTCTGCAAGACACTTGATCTACCGAAAAGTTTTTATTTCCTCCCAGGTGGCCATGTCGAGCATGGTGAATCTGTTGAAACATCAGTGCTTCGTGAATTAGTAGAGGAAACGGGAGCTCAATGCAAAATCAAGAGATTTTTAGGTTGTCTTGAATACAGTTTTGCACCGGGACACAGCAGCATATGCCATAACCATGAATATAATTTCATTTTCGAAGTTGGATCCGACAATTTAAAAATTCATAATAAAATTCCCCAATTTGAAACGCATATCGAATTGATATGGATGCCATTTCA